>NZ_JBMNDS010000008.1:71367-192793 GCF_052543295.1 Streptomyces sp. SAS_270 | reverse complement strand
TCGGTTCCGGACTCGTTGTTGACGTCGATCGACATGGTCGTGCTGGTCTACTTCCCCTTGTGTACGGCCCTGCCGCGGCCGCCCTGGCGGGAGCCGTTCTCGGTGCCGTTCTCGCTGTCGTACTTCTCGTACGCGTCGACGATACGGCCGACCAGCTTGTGCCGTACGACATCGTGGGAGGTGAGCCGCGAGAAGTGGACGTCGTCGAGGCCGTCCAGGATGTCCTGGACCTGGCGCAGACCCGACTTGGTGCCGCTGGGCAGGTCGACCTGTGTGACATCGCCCGTGATCACGATCTTCGAGT
Source organism: Streptomyces sp. SAS_270 (assembly GCF_052543295.1). Lineage (NCBI taxonomy): Bacteria > Bacillati > Actinomycetota > Actinomycetes > Kitasatosporales > Streptomycetaceae > Streptomyces > Streptomyces sp. SAS_270. The sequence continues at coordinate 192,489 of NZ_JBMNDS010000008.1, read as the reverse complement.
CGAAGCCGAGGCGGGTGAGGAACATCTTCATCTGCTCGGCGCTGGTGTTCTGCGCCTCGTCCAGGATGATGAAGGCGTCATTGAGCGTGCGACCTCGCATGTACGCCAGCGGCGCGACCTCGATCGTGCCGGCCGCCATCAGCCGCGGGATCGAGTCCGGGTCGAGCATGTCGTGCAGCGCGTCGTACAACGGGCGCAGGTAGGGGTCGATCTTCTCGTACAGCGTGCCCGGCAGGAAGCCCAGCCGCTCACCGGCCTCGACGGCCGGCCGGGTCAGGATGATCCGGTTGACCTGCTTGGACTGGAGGGCCTGCACGGCCTTGGCCATGGCGAGGTAGGTCTTTCCGGTACCGGCGGGGCCGATGCCGAACACGATCGTGTGCTTGTCGATCGCGTCGACGTACCGCTTCTGGTTGAGCGTCTTGGGGCGGATGGTGCGGCCACGCGAGGACAGGATGTTCTGCGTGAGCACCTCGGCGGGGGTCTCGGGTCCGTCGCCCTCCCCGTTCTCGCCCGCTCTGAGCATGGCAATCGAGCGTTCCACGGCGTCCTCCGTCATCGGCTGCCCGGTGCGGAGCACGAGCATCATCTCTGCGAACAGACGCTGGACGAGGGCGACTTCCGCCGCGTCGCCGACCGCGCTGATCTCATTGCCCCGGACATGGATGTCGGCCGCCGGGAAGGCCTTCTCGATCACGCGCAGGAGGGCGTCTCCGGAACCCAGCACGGTCACCATGGGGTGCTTGGCCGGGACGGTGAAGTGCGCTCGGGCCTGCTCCTGCGCGGGGGTCTGAGCTGTGGGTGTCTGAGTCATGGGCCGGCTATGAAGGCCTGACCATCCTCCTCTTGCGGGGGCTCGCGCCCGCTCGACAGCCTTGCACTGCCAAGAGTACGACGGTGCACTGACAACCCCGTAGGGCTTTTCCGGGGCGGCGTCATCGGGGCGTGGAGGCGCGGCGCTCTAGGCCGACCGGCCGAACCCGATCGTGGGGACCGCTCGGCGCAGCGGCCACGGTCGCGTGACCTCGGGGATGAGGCCCTCCAGGAAGGCGTAGCGGCGCAGCGCGGTCGGTTCCTGGTCGTCGTAGGACTGGACGCGGCGCCACCACGCGGCGATCTCGTTCCAGCCGGGCGCCGACAGCGAGCCGCCGAACTCCTGCACGGACAGGGCGGCGGTCAGCCCGGCGAAGGCGAGGCGGTCGGCGAGGGGCCAGTCGGCGAGGGTGCCCATGACGAACCCGGCGACGAAGACGTCACCGGCGCCGGTCGGGTCCAGGGCCTCGACGGCGATCGCGGGGACCTCGGCGGTCTCGCCGGTCCGGCCGTCCACGGCGTACGCGCCCTCGGCACCGAGGGTCACCACGGCGAGCGGCACGTGTGCGGTGAGGGCCTGGGCGGCCGCTCTGGGGCAGTCGGCCCCGGTGTACCGCATGGCCTCCTCGGCGTTGGGCAGGAACGCCTCGCAGTGCGCGAGGTCGGCGAGCCCGGCGAGGTCCCAGCGGCCGGTGTCGTCCCAGCCGACGTCGGCGAAGATCCGGGTGCCCGCGCGGGCGGCCTCGGCGATCCACGGTGCGCGCACACCGGGCGTCAGCGAGGCGACGGCGGCGCGCGCCCGGGGCGGGCAGTCGGGCGCGGGCTCCTCGGGCGGCGGCTCGTGCCCGTGGCTGACCATGGTGCGCTCACCCTCGTACGCCATCGACACGGTGACCGGCGAGTGCCAGCCGGGCACGGTGCGCGACGGGGAGAGGTCGATGCCCTCGCCCTGGGCCAGCGCGTCCCAGCAGTACTCCCCGTAGTGGTCGTCCCCGAAGGCCGCCGCGAGTGACGTGCGCAGTCCGAGCCGGGCCAGCGCGGTGGCCATGTTGGCGACGCCGCCGGGGCTCGATCCCATGCCGCGGGCCCAGGACTCGGTGCCGCGCACGGGGGCGGAGTCGAGGCCGGTGAAGACGATGTCGAGGAAGACGGTGCCCGTGAGATAGACGTCCCAGGGCGGGTCCTGAGGAGTGCGCAGCCCGGCGAGCGGGTCGACCTGGGACTGGCTGTACGGTCGCTCTCCGTTGGACGCGGTCACGAGGCGCTCCCTGAACATGGTGCGGTTCAGGCCAGTGTGCACCACGCCTCCCGGTGGGCGACGGCGATCCCGCGCGTGCCGCCCGCCGCGCCGCCCCCGCCTCCTCGCGGGGCCTCGGGGGTCCTACCAGCGTGGAACGGCCGGGGTGACCCACGTGGGGTCCGCGATCCGCATCGCCGCCGCGTCGTCCCGTTCCCGCAGCGAGCCGTCGTCGTCCAGCCACCTGCGGTGCAGGAACGCCAGCTTGTCGCGGTCGAGCTCGACGCCGAGGCCGGGCGCGTCGGGCACCGTCACGCAGCCGCCCTCGAAGGTGAGGCGCTCGGTCAGTACGTCCTCGGACTGCCAGGGGTAGTGGGAGTCGCAGGCGTGGTGGAGATCGGGAACCGTGGACGCGACGTGGGTCATGGCGGCGAGGCTGATTCCCAGATGGGTGTTGGAGTGCATGGAGACCCCGACGCCGAACGTCCGGCAGACGGCGGCCAGTTCACGGGTGTTGCGCAGTCCGCCCCAGTAGTGGTGGTCCGACAGCACCACCTGGACGGCGCCCTTCGTGAAGGCCTCCTCGATCTCGGCGAAGGTCGTCACGCACATGTTGGTGGCGAGCGGCACGGACGTGCGCGCGGCCACCTCGGCCATCGCCTGGGTACCGAGCGCGGGGTCCTCCAGGTATTCGAGTACGTCCCCGATCTCCTGCGCGACCTTGACCGAAGTCTCCACGGACCAGGCGCCGTTGGGGTCCAGGCGCAGCGGATGCCCGGGAAAGGCCTCGGCGAGCGCCCGTACGGCCGCGATCTCCTCGTCGGGCGGAAAGACCCCGCCCTTGAGCTTGAACGAGGTGAACCCGTACCGGTCCTTGAACTTCCGCGCCTGCTCGACGACTCCGGCGGGATCGACGGCCGCACCCCAGTCGTCCTTCTCGGCGGCGAGGCCTTCCGGATGGCCGGCCCACTTGTAGAACAGGTACGCGCTGTACTCCACGGTCTCGCGCACCTTGCCGCCGAGCAGCGCGTGCACGGGCAGCCCGAGCGCCTTGCCGAGCGCGTCCAGACAGGCGACCTCGAACCCGGAGACGACGGACAGCCGGAGCTTGTCGGCGGTCTGCACGCCCCGCAGGCCGCCGACGTCGACCTGTCCGGAGACTCGGGACCCGTCGACGGCGACCTGGTCAGCGAGAGTGAACAGGCCGTTCAGATCACTGACTTGATGGCCCGTCAGCTTCTCCGCGAATGGCCGCGCCAACTCCAGGTACTTGCTGTCGCCGTACGTCTCCCCGACTCCGGTGACACCGTCGGCGGTCACCACCTCCACGATCAGCCGCGGGGTGTACGGCTGGTGCACGCCCTGCGTGTTGAGGAGGGGCGGGTCGGCGACCAGGATCGGCGTCAGCCGTACGTCCGTGATGGTGAGGTTCACAGAGCGGCTCCCACGAGGTCGAGTCCGGCGGTCAGAAGGGGCGTGAGGTCCGCCAGGTCGGCGGCCGAGGGATCGACGAGCGGCGCGCGAACGGGCCCCACTGACTGCCCCCGCAGCCGGGCGGCGGCCTTGACCAGCGACACGGCGTATCCGGGCACCCGGTCACGCAGTTCGACGAACGGAACGTAGAAGTCCCGCAGGAGCTTCTCCACGGTCCCGCCGTCCCCGTCCCGCAGCGCCGCATGAAAGGCGCCGGCGATCTCGGGGGCGAAGGCGTGCACGGCGGACGAGTAGGCGGGGACGCCGACGGTGGCGTACGCACGCGCCTGGATCTCGGCGGTCGAGGCTCCGTTGAAGAACAGGAAACCCTCGGGCGCGGCAAGGGTGAGCCGCTGCAGCCGGTCCAGGTCGCTGTGCCCGTCCTTCAGCCCGATGACTCCGGGAATCCGCGCGATCTGCCTCAACCCGGCGCCGGTGAAGGCGACTTGGCCACGCTGATAGGCGATGAGCGGCAGCCGTGTCCGGGCGGCGATCTGCTCCAGCTGCGCCACGAGCCCGCTCTCGGGCGCGGCGACGAGATAGTGCGGCAGCACGAGCAGGGCGTCGGCCCCGGCGTCCTCGGCGATGCGCGCGAACCGGGCGGCCTGCGCCCATCCGTACCCGGTCCCGGCGACGACCGGGACCCGGCCGGCGGCCACCTCGACGGCCGCCGCGACGACCTGCCGGTACTCGTCCTCGTCCAGCGAGAAGAACTCCCCGGTGCCGCAGGCGGGAAAGAGAGCACCGGGCCCGGCGTCGACCTGCGCCGCGACATGCGTACGGAAGCCGTCGAGATCCAGAGAGCCGTCCCCATGAAAGCTGGTCAGCGGAAACGACAGAACGCCCTCCGCCATCCCCTGACGCAACCGCCCGACAACGCTTCCCGCACCCGTACTCATCAGGAACCGACTCCATCTCCGTACGTAAACGCCATCCACATATGAATACGAAGATTAGAGAGACGAACAAGAACCGTCAATGCGCCCCTCCGCCGCCCTCCCCCCCGACACGGACATGGCAGGGCCCCGGCAGGCAGCAGCCGCACCGGGGCCCGGACCCATGTGGGTCCTACGCGAAACAGGTACTTCGCGAAACAGGTCCTACGTGAACTCGTACGCCTCGACCTCGGCGATGTACCGGGCCCGGCGCTCCTCGTCGTGCTCCAGGAAGGAGGCGACGAAGGAGTTGCGGGCCAGCTCCCGCAACCGCTCCGGCCCGAGCCCGAGCGCCGCTCCCACGGCGTCGAAGTTGTCCCCGGCGTAGCCGCCGAAGTACGCGGGATCGTCGGAGTTGACGGTGCACAGCAGCCCGGCGTCGAGCATGGCGGGCAGCGGGTGGTCCGCGAGGACGTCCACCGCGCGCAGCCGTACGTTCGACAGCGGGCACAGCGTCAGCGGCACCCGCTCCCGCACGAGCCGCTCGACGAGCTCGGCGTCCTCCATGCAGCGCAGCCCGTGGTCGATGCGCTCGACGCCGAGGATGTCCAGGGCCTCGGTGATGTACGCCGGCGGCCCCTCCTCGCCCGCGTGGGCGACACGGCGCAGGCCGAGCGCGGCGGCGGCCTCGTACACCTCGCGGAACTTGACCGGCGGGTGGCCGACCTCGGCGGAGTCGAGGCCGATGCCGACGATCCGGTCGAGGTGGGGCTTCGCGGCCTCCAGCGTGTCCATGGCCGACTCGGCGGACTGGTCCCGCAGGAAGCACATGATCAGCTGGGTGGACACGCCGTGCGTCTCCTCGCTGCGCCCGAGGGCCTGCCACAGCCCCTCGACGACGGTCCCCATCCCCACCCCACGGGCGATGTGGGCCTGCGGATCGAAGAAGATCTCCGCGTGCCGCACGCCTTGCGCGGCGGCGCGCGCGAGATAGGCGTCGGCGAGGTCGGCGAAGTCCTGCTCGGTGCGCAGGACGGCCATCAACTCGTAATAGAGGTTCAGGAACGACTGGAGGTCGTCGAAGAGGTACGCCTTGCGCAGCTCTTCGGTGTCCGCGTACGGCAGCTCGACGCCGTTGCGCGCGGCGAGCGCGAAGGCGAGCTCGGGTTCGAGAGTGCCTTCGATGTGCAGGTGGAGTTCAGCTTTGGGGAGGGGCATCGCAGCATAGTACGGGTGTTTTATTGCCGTTTCGGAACCGGCACCCGTTGCAGATCGTGGGCCACGGTCAGCTCTCCCTCGAACCCGGCGGCCCGCGCCTGCCGCTCGAACTCCTCCGGGTCCGAGTAGCGCTGACTGAAGTGCGTGAGCACTAGATGCCGCACACCGGCGTCCCGCGCGACCGCCCCGGCCTGACCGGCTGTCAGATGCCCGTGATCGGCGGCGAGTTGAACATCCTCGTCGAGGAACGTCGACTCGATGACGAGCAGGTCGCATCCCTCGGCGAGCGCGTGCACCCCCTCGCACAGCCGGGTGTCCATGACGAACGCGAACCGCTGCCCGCGCCGCACCTCGCTGACGTCGTCGAGCGTGACGTCCCCGAGGAAGCCCTCCCGCTGGATCCGCCCGACGTCCGGCCCCTTGATCCCGTGCGCGGCGAGTCGCTCGGGCAGCATGCGCCGCCCGTCGGGCTCTACGAGCCGGTACCCGTAGGACTCGACGGGATGGGAAAGCTTCCGCGCCTCCAGGCGGTACCCGGAGGTCGTGGCGAGGACGCCGTCGGCGGCGACCGGCGCCTCGGTGAGCGCGACGGTCTCGCGGTACGCCGTCGCGTACCGCAGCCGGTCGAAGAACCGCTGCCCCGAGCGCGGATAGTGCGCGGTGATCTCGTGCGGCACCCGGTCGAGGTTGATGCGCTGGATCACCCCGGCGAGACCGAGCGAGTGGTCGCCGTGGAAGTGCGTGACGCAGATCCGGTGCAGGTCGTGCGCGGCGACCCCGGCACGCAGCATCTGCCGCTGGGTGCCCTCGCCGGGGTCGAAGAGAAGGCCCTCGCCGTCCCAGCGCAGCAGGTAACCGTTGTGGTTGCGGTGCCGGGTCGGGACCTGGCTGGCGGTGCCGAGCACCACCAATTCACGTACGGACAAGGTCACTTACCCCGGAGGCCACTGCAGGCCGCGGCCGCCCAGGACGTGCGCGTGCGCGTGCCAGACGGTCTGGCCGGCGCCGCTGCCCGTGTTGAACACGATGCGGTAGCTGTCCAGCTTCTCGTCGGCCGCGACCTCACCGGCCTCGCGGAGCACGTCGGCGGCGATGCCGGGCTCGGCGGCGGCGAGGGACGCCGCGTCCGGGTGGTGCGCCTTGGGGATGACCAGGACGTGGGTGGGCGCCTGGGGGTTTATGTCACGAAACGCGACGGTCGTCTCCGTCTCCCTGACCAGGGTCGCCGGAATCTGCCCCGCGACGATCTTGCAGAACAGGCAGTCGTCCTGCGGCTCTCCCGCCATGCGTGTGCCTCCTCAACGCCCGCTGATCATTACGTCGGCATCGTATCGGCGTTTACTCCCGTCCGGTCTTTCAGCCCGTCCGGCGTTTGAGGACGAGGCCGTTCAGGCCGAAAGCGGGGGTCTGGGGGCGGCAGCCCCCAGGTACGACCACACCCACTCCGGGTGCCTTACTCCTCCGGCAAAGCGGGCGCAGCCTTCGCCGGGTGCTCCGCAAGTGCGGCAAGCGCGATCCGGATCGCCTCGTCCAGCTGGGCGTCCCGCCCGGCGGCGTAATCCTGCGGGGCGTGCACCACCTCCACGTCGGGGTCGACGCCGTGGTTCTCCACGTCCCATCCGTACCCCTCCAGCCAGAAGGCGTACTTGGGCTGGGTGACGAGCGTGCCGTCGACGAGCCGGTAGCGGCTGTCGATGCCCACCACCCCGCCCCATGTCCGCGTGCCCACCACGGGCCCGATGCCGAGCGCCTTGATCGCCGCGTTGACGATGTCGCCGTCGGAGCCGGAGAACTCGTTGGCGACGGCGACGACGGGGCCGCGGGGCGCGTCCTCCGGGTAGCTGTAGGGCCGCATGCCGCGCGGGAGGTCCCAGCCGACGATGCGCCGGGCCAGCTTCTCGACGATGAGCTGGGAGGTGTGGCCGCCGCGGTTCTCGCGGACGTCCACGACGAGCCCCTCCCGGGCCACCTCGATCCGCAGGTCGCGGTGGAGCTGGGCCCAGCCGGAGCCGACCATGTCGGGCACATGCAGATAGCCGAGGCGGCCGCCGGACTTCTCGTGGACGTAGGCGCGCCGGTCGGCGACCCACGCGTGGTACCGCAGCGGCTCCTCGTCGGCGGTCGGCACGACCACCGCGTGCCGCAGGTCGCCGCCGCCGGACGGGGAGACGGTCAGCTCGACCGGCTTTCCGGCCGTCCCGACGAGCAGCGGACCGGGCCCGGCGACGGGGTCGACGGCCTGTCCGCCGACCGCGACGATCGCGTCCCCGGCACGCACCGCGACGCCGGGCGCGGCGAGCGGTGCCTGCGCGTCGGGGTCGGACGTCTCCGAGGGCAGGATGCGGTCGATGCGCCAACTGCCGTCCTCGTGACGGGAGATGTCCGCCCCGAGGAGGCCCTGCGCCCGGTCCCCGCCGCCTCCGCCGCCGCGCGGGCTGACGTAGGCGTGCGAGGTGCCGAGTTCACCCTGCACCTCCCAGAGGAGGTCGACGAGGTCGTCGTGGGTGGCGAGCCGTTCGAGGACGGGCCGGTAGCGCTCCAGTACGGCGTCCCAGTCGGCGCCGCCGAGGTCGGGCCGCCAGAAGTTGTCGCGCATGAGGCGGCCCGCCTCGTCGTACATCTGGCGCCACTCGGCGGCCGGGTCGACGGTCTGCCGTACGCGGGAGAGGTCGACGGTGATGTTGGTGTCGCTGTCCTCGCCGTTGGAGGCGCGTCGGTCGCTCGGTACGACCTTGAGCTTGCTGTCGGTCCACAGCAGGACGCGCTTGCCGTCGCCGCTGACGGCGAAGTGGTCGGCGTCGGCGGCGAGGTGCTCGATGCGCTGCTGGGCGAGGTCGTAGCGCTCCAGCTCGGTGAGCGGGTCCGGGTCGTCGGGGGTGGCGCGGGAGGCGCCCAGCACGCCGCGCACCGGGTGGCGCAGCCACAGCACGCCGTCCTTGGCCGCCCGAAGGCCCGAGTAGCGGGCGGCCTCGACGGGGAAGGGGACGATGCGGTCGGCGAGTCCGTCGAGGTCGATCCGGGTGGTGGGAGTGCCCTCGCTGTCGGGCGTCTCGTCCTTGTCGGGGGCTTCGAAGGGCCGGCCGTGGCGCTGAGGCCCGAAGGGCGAGGGCGTCGTCGCGGCCAGGGTGATCAGATGCGGGCGTGAACCGCCCACGAACGCCAGGTCGAAGACGTGTTCGTCGTAGACGGGGTCGAAGGAGCGGGCGGAGAGGAACGCCAGGTGTTTGCCGTCCAGCGTGAAGGCGGGCGCGTAGTCGCGGAAACGCAGCGGGGTCGCCTCGGTCACCGACAGGTCGGCGGTGTTGGCGAGCTTGAGCTGGCGCAGCGGGCGCGGCCCCGGGTGCGACCAGGCGAGCCAGGCCGAGTCCGGCGAGAAGACGAGGCCGGTGACGTCGCCGTCCTCGCTGCGGTCGACCTCGCGGACCTCTCCGGTCTCCCGCTCGACGAGCAGGACCCGTCCGTCGTGCGAGGCGACGGCGGCACGGCTGCCGTCGGGCGCCATGGCGAGCCCGAGGACGCGCCCGAGCTGCCCGGCGGCGAGCCGTCGCGGGATGGCCCCGGGGGCGACGCCGGTCGCGGGGGCGAACTCCAGGGCGTCGTCGCCCTCGGCGTCCGTCACCCACACCACGTGCTCCTCGCCCTCGGCACGGAAGGTGCGGGGCAGCCGGGCGCGCACGCCGTGCTCGGCGGCGAGGGCGCGGGTGGGGCCCGAGCGGTGGGTGACCCAGTGGACGGCGCCGCGTACGGCGACGGCGCTGCCGCGCGCGGTGTGGTCGGGGGCGGCGGCGCCGAACCAGCGGGCCGCGTTCACCGGGTGCGGCTGGAGGTCGACGCGCTGCCCACCGAGGCGGAGGTCGAGGCGGCGCGGTTCGGCGCCGTCCAGGTCGTCGAGCAGCCACAGTTCACCGGCGGACGCGTACACCACCCGGTTGCCGTCGGTGGCCGCCTGCCGGGCGTAGAAGCCGTCGACTCCCGTGTGCCGCCGCAGATCCGAGCCGTCGGCGAGGGAGGAGTACAGCGCCCCGACGCCTTCGTGGTCGGAGAGGAACGCGACGCGCGCGCCGACCCACAAGGGGTACTCGATGTTCCCGTCGAGGTCCTCGTGGAGCCGTACGAACTCGCCGTCCCCCTCCCGGTCGATCCACAACTTGCCCGCCGTGCCGCCCCGGTACCGCTTCCACCAGGCGGCCTCGCGGCCCATGGGGGCGGACAGCAGAAGAACACCCGGTCCGTCCGGCCGGTGCGCGACGTCGCCGACGGGCCCGTACGGAAGGGTGGTCGCGGGTCCGCCGTCGAGCGGGACGGCGTGCGCCCAGGTGCGGCGCAGGCTCGCCTGCCCGACCGCGCTGAGGGCGAGGACCTTCCCGTCGGGGGTCCAGCCGCGCACCTGCGTCCGTGAACCGCCCCAGTACGTCAGCCGCTTGGCCGGGCCGCCGTCGAGAGAGGCGGCGTGCACCTCGGCCGCCCCGTCGCGGGTGGAGGTCCAGGCGACGGTCGTGCCGTCCGGGGAGATGCGGGGGTGGGTCGCCGGGGTGTTGTCGGCGCTGACCCGCCAGGCCCGGCCCGGACCGTCGAGGACGGCCGCCCAGACGTCGTCCTCGGCGGTGAAGACCACCAACTCGCCGTGCAGATGCGGAAACCGGAGATACCCGGACGGGGTGGCCGGCGCGGCCTGCGCGGACGACGTGGACGGCGTGGACTGGGCGGCCGGTGATGACGCTGCAGACGGTGTCACCCGATCACCCTATGCAGCGGCAGCGCCCCTGGACAGGGGTTTCTGTCACTTGATCCGGTTGTGTCACTTGCCCTGGGCCGGCCAGCAGGTCGGGTCGCCCTTGCACCACACGGTCTCCGTGACGGTCACGGTGGGGCCCGGCTGCCCGTTCGACGGCCGGTAGGTCACCGGCGGGGTGTACCTCGGAGTGGCGGCGGCATCGCAGTTGCCGAGGCCACTGACATGGAACCACTCCTTGCCGCCCACCGTGGCCCGCAGGTCCCCGCGCACGCACGCACCGTCGACCGCCCGGGTGACCCTGCCCTTGACGGTGATGTCACGCCCGTCGGACGTCTCCCCCCGGCAGTCGACATGGGCAACGGTGTCCGCGCTCCTGGAGGGCGTCCTGCCCGGCGTGTACGCCTTGTTGGCACCGCCGTAACTGGCCGTGCAGGTGAGCCAGTTGACGTCCACGTGCTGCCGCTCGAGTTCCTTCGTCGCGGTCTGGTCGGTGGTGTACGACACCGCCGCGGAACTCAGCCCGTCCGTGGGCTCGCACGCCGTCACACCGAACACCCCGGCCACTCCGAGCCCCAGCGCGGCCAGCGCCTGCCTGCGTCCCGTCCGGTGCCGTATACGCCTCAATGCCCCCATAGACGGCAGGGTGCCACTGCCGCGGCCGCCGCGGTAGACCGCATGCGGCCACTCCGTCCCCGCTCAAGTCACAATCCGGCGTACGCGTACGCCGGTGAGCCCGGCGGCCGGCCGTCGTTGGACGCGCTGGTCAGCCGCTGCGCAGCAGCAGCCACTCCTGAAGCTCCACGAGGTTGCCCTCCGGGTCCTTGAGGTGGGCCACGCGCATACGGTCGGTCATGGGGGCCGGGCCGTGCACGATCTCCCCGCCGCGGGAGGCGACGGCCTCGCAGTGGGCGTCCAGGTCGTCGACGCGCAGCACCACCAGCGAGCGGTGGCCGGTCGCCGAGTCGCCCAGTTCCCCGAGGACCTCGGCCATCATCGAGCGGTCCTGGAGGGCGATGCCCGCCGAGCCTATGGCGGGGCTGAACTTCTCGTAGGGCCCCTCCGTCGCCCCGGACTGGGGCTTGAGACCGAGGACTTCGGCGTAGAAGTGGTAGCAGGCGGGAAAGTCCGAGACGAGCAGCCTTACCTGTGCGAGTTCCACGCGTCCTCCTACGGGTGTCGGTCAGGCCCAGCGGCCCGTGCGGCCCAGCAGCAGCGCCGTCGCCGCCGTCCCGGCGGTCGATGTGCGCAGCACGCTACGCCCGAGACGGTACGCCTTCGCACCTGAGTCCCCGAAGAGCGCCAACTCCTCGGGGGACACGCCTCCTTCGGGCCCCACGACCAGCACGATCTCGCCCGTGGCGGGGAGTTCGGCGGTCGCGAGCGCCTCGCTGCCGTAGTCACGGTCCTCGTGCAGTACGGCGGCGAAGTCGGCTTTGGCGAGAAGTGCGGCAACCTGCTTGGTCGTTGCCGCGTCCGCGATCTCCGGGAAGCGGACCCGGCGGGACTGCTTGCCGGCCTCGCGGGCGGTGGCACGCCACTTGGCGAGCGCCTTCAGGCCCCTCTCGCCCTTCCACTGGGTGATGCAGCGGGCGGCGGCCCAGGGGACGATCGCGTCGACGCCGGTCTCCGTCATCGTCTCCACGGCGAGCTCACCGCGGTCACCCTTGGGGAGGGCCTGTACGACAGTGATGCGCGGGGACTCCGGGGGCTCCTCGGACACCTCGCCCAGCCTGACGATCAGCCGGTCCTTGCCCTCGGTGTCGATCACCTCGGCCTCGGCCCACCGCCCGGCGCCGTCCGTGAGGACGATCTCCTCGCCCGACCGCAGCCGCTTCACGGAGACGGCGTGCCGTCCCTCGGGGCCGTCCAGCACGAACCGTCCGGCGTCGCCGGCGCGGAAGTCCTCGATCACGAACACCGGTGCGGTCATCAGGCGTTACCCCCGGTCCGGGGCTCCGGGCAGGCCGACAACGCTGTCTTCGCGGCCGCGAGTTCGGCGGTGAGGACCTCCACCAGCTGTCCGGCGGGCAGTGCGCGGGCCATGCGGTGGCCCTGTCCCGCCCACAGCGCCATGCCCTGCGCGTCGCCCGCCTTCGCGGCCGCCTTGCGCAGCGCGGAGGTGAGGTGGTGGACCTGGGGGTAGGCGGCGGGCGCGTACGGGCCGTGCTCGCGCATGAAGCGGTTGACCAGGCCGCGCGCCGGGCGCCCGGAGAACGCGCGCGTCAGCTCCGTACGGACGAAGAGCGGATTGGTCAGCGCCTGCTTGTGCAGGGTGTTGGCGCCGGACTCGGGGGTGGCGAGGAACGCGGTGCCGAGCTGCGCCGCGCTCGCGCCCGCGGCGAGGACGGCGGCGATCTGGCTGCCGCGCATCAAACCGCCGGCCGCGACGATCGGGATTCCCACGCTCTCGCGGACCTGCGCGATCAGTGAGAGCAGTCCGATGCCGGTGCCGTCGGTCTCCGGGTTGTCACGGTGGGTGCCCTGGTGGCCGCCCGCCTCGACGCCCTGCACGATCACGGCGGCGGCGCCCGCCCGCTCCACCGCGAGGGCCTCCTCGACCGTCGTCGCGGTCACCAGCGTCAGCGTGCCTGCGCGCGCGAGGGAGTCCAGGACCTCGCGGCTCGGGCAGCCGAAGTGGAAGGAGGCCACCGGCACCGGGTTGTCGAGGAGGACGGCGAGCTTGGCGTCGTAGCCGTCGTCGCGGCCGCTGTCCGGGTCGCCGAGCTCCGTCGAGTACCAGGAGGCCTCACCGGCCAGCTGGTGGGCGTAGACCTCGATCGCGCCCTTGTCCGCGTACTCGGGCTGCGGCATGAACAGATTGACCCCGAAAGGCCGTCCCGTGAGCCCGCGCAGCTGCTTGATCTCCTGGTACATACCGTCGGCGGTCTTGTACCCGGCAGCCAGGAACCCGAGCCCCCCGGCCTCGCACACAGCGGCGGCGAGCTGCGGGACGGAGACTCCGCCCGCCATGGGGGCCTGCACGATCGGATGCGGGAAAAGATCGGTCAGTGCGGAGGACATGAGCGCATGTTGTCACGTCCCCCGAACAAGTCCGAATCCACCCTTCCGCGGGGAGCATCCAGCCCGTCCGGCGTTTGAGGACGAGCCCGTTCAGGGCGAAAGTGGGGTCTGGGGGCGCAGCCCCCAGGTTCGGGAAGGGCAGGGGCGGAGGAGGCGAAAAACTCCCGCCCTGACCTCCGCCCACTCGCCTCAGCGCCCGTTGAAGGCGTCCTTCAACCGCGAGAACAACCCTTGCTGCCCCGGCTGGAACTGCCCCGTGGGCCGTTCCTCGCCACGCAGCACCGCAAGCTCCCGCAGCACCCGCTCCTGCTCGGCGTCGAGCTTCGTCGGCGTGGTGACCTCGACGTGCACGATGAGGTCGCCGCGGCCGCCGCCCCGCAGGTGCGTGACACCGCGCCCGTGCAGCGGGATCGACTGCCCGGACTGCGTACCGGGACGGATGTCGACCTCCTCCATCCCGTCGAGCGTCTCCAGCGGCACCTTCGTGCCGAGCGACGCCGCGGTCATCGGGATGGTGACCGTGCAGTGCAGGTCGTCGCCGCGCCGCTGGAACGTGGAGTGCGGCAGCTCGTGGATCTCGACGTACAGGTCGCCGGCGGGACCGCCGCCGGGGCCGACCTCGCCCTCGCCCGCGAGCTGGATCCGCGTGCCGTTGTCCACACCGGCCGGGATCTTCACGGTCAGGGTCCGGCGCGAGCGCACCCGCCCGTCGCCCGCGCACTCCGGGCACGGGGTCGGGACGACGGTCCCGAAGCCCTGGCACTGGGGGCAGGGGCGGGACGTCATGACCTGGCCGAGGAAGGACCGGGTGACCTGCGACACCTCACCGCGGCCGCGGCACATGTCACACGTCTGGGCCGTGGTCCCCGGCGCAGCGCCCTCACCACTGCAGGTGGTGCAGACGACGGCCGTGTCGACCTGGATGTCCTTCGTGGTGCCGAAGGCCGCCTCGTCGAGCTCGATCTCCAGCCGGATCATGGCGTCCTGGCCGCGGCGCGTACGCGAGCGTGGCCCGCGCTGCGACGCCGTACCGAAGAACGCGTCCATGATGTCCGAGAAGTTCCCGAAGCCGCCGGCTCCGAAGCCTCCCGCGCCGCCGCCCGACTGGGACAGCGGGTCGCCGCCGAGGTCGTAGACCTGCTTCTTCTGCGGGTCCGACAACACCTCGTAGGCGGCGTTGATCTCCTTGAAGCGCTCCTGCGTCTTCGGATCGGGATTGACGTCCGGGTGCAGCTCGCGGGCGAGCCTCCGGAACGCCTTCTTGATCTCGTCCTGGGAAGCGTCGCGGCGTACGCCGAGTACGGCGTAGTAGTCCGTGGCCACTTACGACTCCGCCAGGATCTGTCCGACGTACCGTGCCACCGCTCGTACCGCTCCCATCGTTCCCGGGTAATCCATGCGGGTCGGTCCGACCACGCCAAGTTTCGCTACTGCTTCGACGCCCGAACCGTAGCCGACCGAGACCACGGACGTGGAGTTGAGTCCCTCATACGCGTTCTCGTGACCGATCCGTACGGTCATGCCCGAATCCCCCGCCTCACCAAGCAACTTGAGGAGCACGACCTGCTCCTCCAGCGCTTCGAGGACCGGACGGATAGTGAGGGGAAAGTCATGTCCGAAGCGGGTGAGATTGGCGGTGCCGCCGATCATCAGCCGCTCCTCGGTCTCCTCGACAAGCGTCTCCAGGAGAGTGGAGAGCACCGTGGCGACCGTACCCCGGTCCTCCGCCTCGAAGCTGTCGGGGAGGTCCTGCACGAGCTGCGGGACGTCCGCGAAGCGGCGGCCCGCGACCCTGGCGTTGAGCCGCGCCCGCAGATCCGCGAGCGACGTCTCCCCGAACGGCGCCGGACAGTCGATCATGCGCTGCTCGACCCGGCCGGTGTCCGTGATCAGCACCAGCATCACACGGGCGGGGGCCAGCGAGAGCAGCTCCACGTGCCGCACCGTCGAGCGGGTCAGCGAGGGGTACTGCACGACGGCGACCTGCCGGGTGAGCTGCGCGAGCAGCCGCACCGTACGGCCCACGACGTCGTCGAGGTCGACCGCGCCGTCCAGGAAGTTCTGGATCGCGCGACGCTCGGGTGCGGTCATCGGCTTGACGCCCGCGAGCTTGTCGACGAAGAGCCGATAGCCCTTGTCCGTGGGGATGCGCCCGGCGCTGGTGTGCGGCTGGGCGATGTACCCCTCGTCCTCCAGGGCCGCCATGTCGTTGCGGACGGTCGCGGGCGAGACCCCGAGGCTGTGCCGCTCGGTGAGCGCCTTGGAGCCGACCGGCTCCTCGGTCCCGACATAGTCCTGGACGATGGCGCGCAGCACCTCAAGCCTTCGGTCACTGAGCATCGCGCACACCTCCAGCGGTCTTCCAGCGGTCTTCCAGCTGCTCCTGGCCTGGCACTCAGCGCATGCGAGTGCCAGCGTTCCCCGGCCCAGTGTACGGCCGTGGGGTACGGCCCCGGCAAGGGCGGCCCTGCCATGTCATGCCGACGTGTACCGACCTGTCCTGCGATGTCGTGCCTGTACCCGCCTCGCCGCTAGCGTCGGCGTATGAAGGTGACTTGGGAAGAGGCGGGGTGGGAGGAACTGTCGCCGCGGGTCGGGCGGCGGCGGCTTCCCGTGTGGGACTGCACCGCCGGGCTGGTGGTCGGCGAGGGCGCGGCGCTGCTGATCGACGCGGGGTCGAGCCTGGGCGAGGGCGCGCGGCTGCGCGCCGAGGCGCAGCGGCTCCTGGGTCCGCCGGGCGGCGACCGCCGTGTGACACACCTCGCGCTCACCCACCCGCACTTCGACCACGTCTTCGGCGCGGCGGCGTTCGCGGGGGTGGAGGTGTTCGGCGCGGTGGGCGTGGACGCGGTCCTCACCCACGACCGGGAGGAACTGCGCGCGGACGCCGTACGCAACGGGCTGGACGCGCGGGCGGCCGCCGAGGCGGCCGATCTCCTCGCCCGTCCCCGCCATGTCGTGTCCGGTGAGTGGACCCTCGACCTGGGCGGCGGTCTGCAGGTGCTGCTGGCGAACGTCGGCCCGGGCCACACCTGCCACGACCTGGCGGTCCTCGTGCCGGCCACGGCCTCCGCCCCGGAGGTCGTCTTCTGCGGCGACCTCGTCGAGGAGTCCGGCGAGCCGCAGGCCGGTCCGGACGCCGTCCCCTCCCACTGGCCCGCGGCCCTGGACCGGCTGCTCGACCTGGGCGGCGAGGACGCGGTGTACGTGCCCGGCCACGGAGCCGCGGTGAATGCGGCGTTCGTCCGGGCGCAGCGGGACTCGCTGGCGGCCCGTTTCGGCGTGTCGTAGGAGGGTGTACGGCGTCGGCGCGGCGCTTCTCCTATCGTCATCCGAATGCGCCAGTACTCTCCGGACCTGACCCCGCCCTGGAAGAAGCCCAAGCCCGTGCCCGAGGTCCCGGCGGACCCGGGACTGGTGGTCGAGGAGCCCGGTACCGGTTTCTGCGGTGCGGTGATCCGCTGCGAGGCGGGCACGGTGACGCTGGAGGACCGCTTCGGCAAGCACCGGGTCTTCCCGATGGAGCCGCGCGGCTTCCTCCTGGAGGGCCGGGTGGTCACGCTCGTCCGCCCCGCCGCCGGTCCCCTGCGGCCCACCCGCACGGCGTCCGGTTCGGTCGCCGTGCCGGGTGCGCGGGCCCGGGTGGCGCGGGCCGGGCGGATCTACGTCGAGGGCCGTCACGACGCCGAGCTGGTCGAGCGGGTCTGGGGCGACGACCTGCGCATCGAGGGCGTGGTCGTGGAGTACCTGGAGGGTGTCGACGACCTGCCGTCGATCGTCGAGGAGTTCGCTCCGGGGCCGGACGCGCGGCTGGGGGTCCTGGTGGACCACCTGGTGCCCGGCTCCAAGGAGTCCCGCATCGCGGAAGCGGTGACGAGCGAGCACGCCCTGGTGGTGGGTCACCCGTACATCGACATCTGGGAGGCGGTGAAGCCGTCGTCCGTCGGCATCCCCGGCTGGCCCCGCGTCCCGCGCGGCCAGGACTGGAAGACGGGCGTGTGCCGCGCCCTGGCCTGGCCCGAGAACACCGGCGCGGCCTGGCAGCACATCCTGTCCCGGGTGCACTCCTACAAGGACCTTGAGCCGGAACTCCTGGGCAGGGTGGAGGAACTGATCGACTTCGTCACGGCGTGATCTGGCGGGGCGCCATTTGCAGGGGGGCGCGTTGGGGTCGGGTCCGTGCCGGTACGTCTTTCCCGTCGCCGCGTGGGGGCGCGCGTGACGCCGAGGGGCCGGCGAAGCCGCGTCACTGCGGGCAATCGTGCCGCCAGGAGCGGCACGGGTGGGCGCAGCGGCACCCCGTGAACGCCGGATGGCGTGACCCACCGGCGTGCCGGGGGCCGCTCAGTCCACCAGGTCTCGGACGATCGCGTCAGCGAGGAGGCGGCCGCGCAGGGTGAGGACGGCGCGACCGGCGTCGTAGGGGACGGGGTCGAGGAGGCCCTCGGACAGGGCCCGGCGGGAGGCGGCGAGACCGGCCGGGTGGAGCAGGGACAGCGGACAGCCGTCGCGGAGCCGCAGCTCCAGGAGGATGCGTTCCACGCGGCGGTCCTCCTCGGAGAGGAGTTCACGGCCCGCCCCGGGGGACGTCCCCGCGGCCAGCGCACCGGCATACGCCCCGGGATGCTTGACGTTCCACCACCGCACCCCGCCCACATGGCTGTGGGCGCCGGGACCCGCACCCCACCAGTCGGCGCCCCGCCAGTACAGCTCGTTGTGCAGGCAGCGGGCCCCCTCGGAGGTGGCCCAGTTGGAGACCTCGTACCAGTCGAAGCCCGCCGCCGACATCACCTCGTCGGCGATCAGGTAGCGGTCGGCGTGGACGTCGTCGTCGGTCATCGGAACCTCGCCCCGCCGGATGCGCCGGGCGAGCTGCGTGCCCTCCTCGACGATCAGCGCGTACGCGGAGACATGGTCGGGCCCGGCGCCGAGCGCCGCGTCGAGCGAGGCGCGCCAGTCGTCGTCCGTCTCCCCCGGCGTGCCGTAGATCAGGTCGAGGTTCACATGCTCGAAGCCGGCCGCGCGGGCCTCGGCGACGCACGCCTCGGGGCGGCCGGGGGTGTGGGTGCGGTCCAGGACCTTCAGGACGTGCTGCCGGGCGCTCTGCATGCCGAAGGAGATCCGGTTGAAGCCGCCGGCCCGGAGGGTGGCCAGGTAGGCGGGGTCGACCGACTCCGGGTTCGCCTCCGTCGTGACCTCCGCGTCGGGCGCCAGGCCGAACTCGTCGCGGATCGCCCCCAGCATCCGTACGAGATCGTCGGCGGCCAGCAGCGTGGGCGTACCGCCTCCGACGAAGACCGTGCGCACCGGGCGCGGGTCGTCGCCGAGGACCTTGCGGGCGAGGCGGACCTCGTCGATCAGGGTCGACGCGTAGTTGTCGCGGGAGGCGAGGACGCCTCCGGTGCCTCGCAGCTCGGTCGCCGTGTAGGTGTTGAAGTCGCAGTAGCCGCAGCGGGTCGCGCAGTACGGGACGTGCAGATAGAACCCGAGGGGGCGGTCGGCCGCGCCGGCCAGGGCGTGCGCGGGCAGCGCGCCGTCGTCGGGGACGGGCTCACCGTCGGGGAGTGCGGAAGGCATGCCTTCCATTGTCCCGCACGGGCGGACATGCGCCGTACGCCCTCTTACTCCGCCTGCAGCACCAGCAGTGCCAGGTCGTCCTCCGGCGGCTTCTCGCCGAACTCGTGCACCAGCCGGCGGATGCGTTCCGCTATCAGCTCGGCGCTCAGCCCGGCGCAGCCGGTGAGGGCCTGCGCGAGGCCTTCGTCGTCGTCGAACTGGCGGTGGCCCGAGCGCCGCTCCGTCACGCCGTCCGTGACGCACAGCACGCTGTCGCCGGGGTACAGCTCGAAGGTCTCGGCGGTGTAGGTCGCGTCCTCGACGACGCCGAGGAGCGTCTGCGGTCTTGCCACCTCGCGCACCTCGCCGGTGGGGCCGAGGAGCAGCGGCAGCGGGTGCCCGGCGGAGGCCAGGGTGCAGTGCACTCCGCCGTCGAAGGGCACCAGTTCGCCGTAGAGGAGGGAGAGGAAGCGGGTCTGCGGGCCCTCGTCGGCGGCGAGCCCGGGGCCGCCGGTGGCGACGAGGGCGCGGGCCGCGGCGTCCGCCGCCTCGGTGGCGTCGTCGAGCAGGAGCTGGTTGAGGCGGTCGAGGACGTCGGGGACGTCGTACCCCTCGCGGGCCAGCAGCCGCAGCCAGGGCCGGGCCAGTCCGATCACGACGGCCGCCTCGGGCCCCTTGCCCTGGACGTCGCCCACGGCGAAGCACCAGCGGCCGTCCCCGGCCGGGAACAGGTCGTAGAAGTCGCCGCTGGGGCCGCCCTTGTCGAGCGGCTCGTACACGAGGGCGCTGCTCACGCCGGGGATCTCGGCGACGGCGCCGGGCAGCAGGCCGCGCTGGAGGACGCGGCTGATGGTGGCCTGGCGGGCGTACTGGCGGGCCGCGCCGATGGCGAGGGCGACCCGGCGGCTGAGGTCCTCGACGAGTCCGTTGACCTCGTCGGGAAAGCCGACCACCCCGGCGCGCCCGATGACGAGGGTGCCGAGCGGGCGCCCGCCGGCGATCAGTCGGTACGCGAGGGCCGCACCGTCCGTCCCGCGGGCGCCGGGCTCCTCGCCGGGCCAGGGCACGGGGACGGCGCGGGAGCGTACCGAGTCGGGCAGCCGCGGCGGGTCCTTCTCCAGGGCGCGGCGCAGTTCCTCGATGTGGTTCTCGCTGCCGTGCCAGACACGGGCGAGCCGTGGCCCGAAGTCGACGCCGAGGCCGCCCCGGCCGGCCCGGTCGGTGGCCTCGTCCTCCAGCCATACCGCGCACCAGTCGGCGATGCGCGGGACGAGCAGTTGTCCGGCGAGGGCGGCCACGAGGTTCTCGTCGAGCTGCCCGGCGAGCATGTCGGAGGCCTCGGCGAGGAAGGAGAGGGCGCCGCGGTTCACCCAGTCCTGGTCCTGGCGGGCTCGGTGCCGCGGCTCGGCGGCGAGGGCCTCGGAGATCCGCAGGCCGCGCTCCAGGGTGTGCTGACCGGCGTACGCCTCTTCCGCGGGTTCCTCCAGGGACGCGCGCCCGTCGAGGGGCAGCCGGGCCCAGACGGTCTTGACGCCGGTGCGATAGGTGATGCCCCAGGCTTCGGAGAGAGTGGAGACCAGTCGCAGGCCGCGGCCGTACTCGCGGGTGCCATGGGGGCGCTCGGCGGCTTCGTCGCGTACCGCGCGCGCCGGGTGGCGGTCGGAGACCTCGATGAGCAGCGTGCCCGGCGACCCGTCGGCGGCGGCCTCCAGGCGGCAGACCGCCTCGACGTCGGTGCCGGCGTGCACGACGGCGTTGGTGACGAGTTCGCTGACGACGACCATCGCGTCGTCCACCGGCCAGTCCCGGCGCCGCCGGGCGTCGGCCGACCCGGCAACGGCCTGGGCGCGCGCCTCCGATTCGGCTCCGGGCGCGGCGGGTTCGGTCCAGCCGGCGAGCGCGGCGCGCACGAACTCGCGGGCGGCGCCGGGCGCCAGGGGCGTGCCGGGCAGCGAGGTGCGTGCCACCGCCTCCTGACCCGGCCGGTGGTGCGCCGGCGCATCAGGAGCACGGGCAACGGACTCCCGTTGCGTCGGAATGACCCCCACGGTGTTGCTCCCTGAGCAGTTCGGACGAATACGCCTCAGGCGACACGGACAGAGTGACAGACTGGCCACGCCCATAAGCGCCGAGTTACCGAAGTGGGCCGCCATGAGTGAGAACAGTGCTACGCATGTGCTCGAAGACGGACAGATTCGGGCACCCGAGGACGGGGAGATCCGGGCATCGGATCTCCGTCCTCTGCTCGCCGCGATGGCGGCCGCGCGCGACGGTGACTTCAGCAGGGTGCCGGAGACGGGGCACGGCCTGGTGGCCGATCTCGGCACCGCGTTCAACCAGATCATGGACCGCAACACGCACTTCAACTCCGAGGTGCAGCGTGTCCGCAGAGAGCTGGTGCGGCACGGGCGGCTGGACGAGCGGCTGTCGGCGAGCCCCGGCCAGGGCAGCTGGACAAGCAGGGTCAACGACGTGAACCAGCTGCTGGACGCGCTGGTGGCACCCGCGGCGAACGCGACGCGCGTCCTGGACGCGGTGGCCGGCGGCGACCTCACCCAGCGCGTCGACCTGCACGACGGCAACCGCCAACTGCGCGGCGATCTGCGCCGGTTGGGCCGCGCCGTCAACAAGATGGTCGATCAGCTGTCCCTCTTCACCGGCGAGGTGACGCGGGTCGCGCGCGAGGTCGGCACGGAGGGTCGGCTCGGCGGCCGGGCCAAGGTGCAGGGCCTGTCGGGCAGTTGGCGGGATGTGACGGAAGCGGTCAACACGATGGCGTCGCGGCTGACGGCGCAGGTGCGTGACATCGCCCTGGTGACGACGGCGGTGGCGCGCGGCGACCTGACCCGGACGGTGACCGTCGAGGCGACGGGTGAGCTGCTCGAACTGAAGCTCACCGTGAACACGATGGTCGACCAGCTCTCCGCCTTCGCCGACGAGGTCACCCGCGTGGCCCGAGAGGTCGGCACCGAGGGGCAGTTGGGCGGACGGGCGCAGGTGCGCGGGGTGTCCGGGGTCTGGAAGGACCTCACCGACAACGTCAACTTCATGGCGTCGAACCTGACGTCGCAGGTGCGCAACATCGCCCAGGTGACGACGGCCGTCGCCAACGGCGACCTCTCGCAGAAGATCACGGTCGACGCGCAGGGCGAGATCCTGGAGCTGAAGTCGACCATCAACACCATGGTCGACCAGCTCTCCGCCTTCGCCGACGAGGTCACCCGCGTGGCACGCGAGGTCGGCACCGAGGGAAACCTCGGCGGGCGGGCGCAGGTGCGCGGGGTCTCCGGGGTCTGGAAGGACCTGACGGACAACGTCAACTTCATGGCGGACAACCTGACTTCGCAGGTCCGCAACATCGCCCTCGTCTCCACGGCGGTGGCGCAGGGCGACCTCGGCAAGAAGATCACCGTCGAGGCGAAGGGCGAGATCCTGGAGCTGAAGTCGACCATCAACACCATGTCGACCAGCTCTCCGCCTTCGCCGACGTGTCACCCGCGTGGCACGCGAGGTCGGCACCGAGGGAAACCTCGGCGGGCAGGCGCAGGTGCGGGGCGTGTCGGGCGTCTGGAAGGACCTCACCGACAACGTCAACTTCATGGCGCTGAACCTGACTTCACAGGTCCGCAACATCGCCCAGGTCACGACGGCCGTCGCCAACGGTGACCTGTCGAAGAAGATCACCGTCGACGCGCGCGGCGAGATCCTGGAACTGAAGGACACCGTCAACACGATGGTGGACCAGCTGCGCGCCTTCGCGGACGAGGTCACCCGCGTGGCCCGCGAGGTCGGCACGGACGGCCGCCTGGGCGGTCGCGCCCAGGTGCTGGGCGTCTCCGGGGTCTGGAAGGACCTCACCGACAACGTCAACTACATGGCGGACAACCTGACTTCACAGGTCCGCAACATCGCGCAGGTCGCCACCGCCGTCGCCCAGGGCGACCTCTCCAAGAAGATCGACGTGGACGCGCGCGGCGAGATCCTGGAGCTGAAGACCACCATCAACACCATGGTGGACACGCTGTCGTCGTTCTCGTCCGAGGTCACCCGGGTGGCCCGCGAGGTCGGCTCCGAGGGCCGGCTGGGCGGCCAGGCCCGGGTCGAGGGCGTGTACGGCACCTGGAAGCGCCTGACGACGAACGTGAACGAGCTGGCGCTCAACCTGACCACCCAGGTCCGGGCGATCGCCGAGGTGGCGTCCGCGGTGGCCCAGGGCGACATGTCCCGCTCCATCACCGTGGAGACCCAGGGCGAGGTCACCGAGCTGAAGGACAACATCAACCTGATGGTGGCCAACCTCCGCGAGACGACCCGCGCGAAGGACTGGCTGGAGTCCAACCTGGCACGCCTGGCCGCGCTGATGCAGGGCCACCGCGACCTGATGGAGGTCGCCGACCTGATCCTGCGCGAGCTGACCCCGCTGGTGAACGCGCAGTACGGCGCCTTCTTCCTGGCCGACCCCGACGAGGACTCGCTGCGGGCCGCCATCCCCGCCAAGGGGCTCGCCTTCATCGCGGGGTACGGCTCCGCGCAGGGGGCGACCGTCGACACGGGCGGCATGCCGGTGCACGGGCTCGTACGGCAGGCGGCGCGCGAGAAGAAGCGGATCCTGGTGGACGAGGCCCCGCCGGACTACATCAAGATCAACTCCGGGCTCGGCGAAGCCGCACCCGCGAGCGTGGTCATCATCCCGATCCTCTTCGAGGACAAGCTGCTCGGCGTGATCGAGCTGGCGTCCTTCTCCCGCTTCTCCGACGTCCACCTGGCGTTCTTCGACCAGTTCGTGAACACCATCGGCGTCGCGATCAACACCATCATCGCCAACTCCCGTACGGAATCCCTGCTCGGCGAGTCGCAGCGCCTCGCCATCCAGTTGCAGGATCGATCCGACGAACTCCAGTCCCAGCAGGCCGAGTTGCAGCGCTCCAATGCCGAACTGGAGGAGAAGGCCGCCCTGTTGGCCACCAGCTCCCAGTACAAGTCGGAGTTCCTGGCGAACATGTCGCACGAACTGCGTACACCGCTCAACTCGCTGCTGATCCTGGCCCGGCTGCTCTCCGACAACCCGGACGGCCATCTCTCCGACCAGGAAGTGCAGTTCGCGACCACGATCCACCGCTCCGGGTCCGACCTGCTGCAGCTGATCAACGACATCCTCGACCTGTCGAAGATCGAGGCCGGCCGCATGGACGTACGCCCCAAGAGGCTGCCGCTGATCAAGCTGCTCGACTACGTGCACGCCACGTTCCGCCCGCTGACGCTCGACCGGGGCCTCGCCTTCGAGGTGACGGTCGGCGAGGACGTGCCGCGTGAGATGTACTCGGACGAGCAGCGCCTCCAGCAGATCCTGCGCAACCTGCTGTCCAACGCCATCAAGTTCACCGCGAGCGGGCGCGTCGAACTGCGCGTCAACCGCATCAAGGACCCCGACCACACCTTCACCCACGGCGACAACGACGACGTGATCGCCTTCGCGGTCTCCGACACCGGCATCGGCATCGCCCCGGAGAAACTCCCGGTCATCTTCGAGGCGTTCCAGCAGGCCGACGGCACCACCAACCGCAAGTACGGCGGCACCGGCCTCGGCCTGTCCATCAGCCGGGAGATCTCGGGCCTGCTCGGCGGGCGCATCGTCGCCGAGAGCATCCCCGGCCGCGGCTCCACGTTCACGCTGTACGTCCCCGTCGTCAGCCCGGGGCACGCGGCGACCGGACCGGTGCCCGAGGACCGCTCGCTGCCCGTGCCCGAGCTGTCCACCGAGCCGTACACCGCCCACGACACCGACGACTCCTGGCCCACGCCCACCAAACTGGAGGAGTGGAAGGCGGGCCGGGCGGGCCAGGTCCTGCCCGGGCGGCGGGTGCTGATCGTGGACGACGACATCCGCAACGTCTTCGCACTCACCCACGTCCTCGGCCGGGTCGGCATGCCCGTCCTGTACGCGGAGAACGGCCGCGAGGGCATCGAGACCCTGGAGCGCAACCCCGATGTCGAACTCGTCCTGATGGACATCATGATGCCGGAGATGGACGGCTACGAAACCATCTCCGCCATCCGCCGCACCCCCCGCTGGACGGGTCTGCCCATCGTCGCCCTGACCGCGAAGGCGATGCCCGGCGACCGCGAGAAGTCCATCGCGCGGGGTGCCAACGACTACGTACCGAAGCCGGTGGACGTCGACCAGTTGCTCACCGTCGTCTGCGCCCTCCTCGACCCGGAAAGCCCGAACGGCGACGATCCCCTCGACCACACGGCCGAGACCGTGACACCGGGGCCGGGCAGCTCGGGGGAGCCCGCCGACCCGTCGACGACCGAGTGAGGCACCGTCACCATGACAACAGTTGAGGCAACGCCCGAAGAGCGCGCCAGCATCCTCCTTGTCGACGACATGGAGGACAACCTGATCGCCCTGGAGGCCGTCCTGGGGTCCCTCAACGAGCCACTGGTGCGCGCGCGTTCGGGCGAGGAGGCGATGAAGGCCCTGCTGCGGCAGCGCTTCGCCGTGGTCCTGCTCGACATCCGCATGCCCGGCATGGACGGGTTCGAGACCGCCGCGAACATCAAGCGGCTCGACCAGACCAAGGACGTCCCCATCATCTTCCTGACGGGCACCGACGCCGACGCGGGCTACGCCTTCCGCGGGTACGCGACCGGTGCCGCCGACTATCTGACGAAACCGTTCGACCCGTGGGTGCTGCGCGCGAAGGTGACCGTCTTCCTCGATCTGCACCGCAAGAACCAGCAGTTGGAGAAGATGCTCGCGCGCGAGCAGGAACAGTTCGACGAACTCACCGGCCGCCTCAGAAAGATCGAGACCCTCATGGCCGCCAGCGGCCACCAGGACGTGTTCGAACTGCGCCACCACGTCCACGAGATGGAGAAACTGCTGCGCGAAATGCGCAGCGGGCGGGGGTTGTAGGCCCCCGCCCGCGTGCGGCTCGAATTGCAGACCCGGCCCGCGTGCGACTCGGACTGCAGACCCGGCCCGCGTGCGGCTTACGCCTCGCGCGATCCCGCGTACATCTCGTCGATCAGGTGCTTGTACTCCCGCTCGACGACCGGGCGCTTCAGCTTCAGGCTCGGGGTGATCTCGCCGTGTTCGACGTCGAGGTCGCGCGGGAGCAGTCGGAACTTCTTGATGGTCTGCCAGCGCTGCAGGCCTTCGTTGAGCTCCTTGACGTAACCCTCGACGAGGGCGACGGTCGCGGGCGCGGCGACGACCTCGGCGTACGACTTGCCCTCCAGGCCGTTCTCCTTCGCCCAGTCCAGGATGGACGGCTCGTCGAGGGCGATGAGGGCGGCGCAGAAGTTCCGGTCGGCGCCGTGCACCAGGATGTTGGAGACGTACGGGCAGACGGCCTTGAACTGGCCCTCGACCTCGGCCGGGGCGATGTACTTGCCGCCGGACGTCTTGATGAGGTCCTTCTTGCGGTCGGTGATGCGCAGGTAGCCGTCGGGGGACAGCTCGCCGATGTCGCCCGTGTGGAACCAGCCGTCGGACTCCAGTACCTCGGCGGTCTTCTCGGGCAGCTTGTGGTAGCCCTCCATGATGCCGGGGCCGCGCAGCAGGATCTCGCCGTCGTCCGCAATGCGCACCTCGGTGCCGGGCAGCGGCTTGCCGACGGTGCCGGTGCGGTAGGCCTCACCGGGGTTCACGAAGGAGGCCGCGGAGGACTCCGTGAGGCCGTAGCCCTCAAGGATGTGGATGCCGGCGCCCGCGAAGAAGTAGCCGATCTCGGGCGCGAGCGCCGCGGAGCCGGAGACGCAGGCGCGCAGGTTGCCGCCGAAGGCCTCGCGGATCTTGGCGAAGACGAGCGCGTCGGCGACCTTGTGCTTGGCGCCGAGCCCGAAGGGGACGGACGCGGTGCCGGTGCGGCGGAAGTTGTCCTGGCTGGCCTTCGCGTACTCGCGGGAGACCTCGGCCGCCCACTGGAAGATCTTGTACTTGGCGCCGCCGCCGGCCCGCGCCTTGGCCGCGACCCCGTTGTAGACCTTCTCGAAGATGCGCGGGACGGCCGCCATGTACGTCGGCTGCACGACCGGCAGATTCTCGATGATCTTGTCGACACGCCCGTCCACCGCGGTGACGTGCCCGACCTCGATCTGGCCGGACGTGAGCACCTTGCCGAAGACGTGCGCGAGCGGCAGCCACAGGTACTGCACGTCATCGGCGCTGATCAGACCGGTCCCGGCGGTGGCCTTGGCCATGTACGACCAGTTGTCGTGCGGGAGCCGGACGCCCTTGGGGCGGCCCGTGGTGCCGGAGGTGTAGATCAGCGTGGCGAGCTGGTCCCTGGTGATCGCCCCGACCTTCTCCTTGACCAGGTCGGGGTTCTTCTCCAGGTACGCGGCGCCGCGCGCCTCCAGCTCGGCCAGGGACAGGACCCAGTCACCGGTCTCGACGCCGGTGGCGTCGATGACGATCACGTGCGTCAGGTCGGGAAGCTCGGCACGCTTCTCCACCGCCTTGGCGAGCTGCGCCGCGTCCTCGGCGATCAGGATCTTGCTCTCGGAGTCGGAGAGGATGAACGCGGACTCGTCGGCGTTGGTCTGCGGGTAGATCGTCGTGGTGGCCGCGCCCGCGCACATGATGCCGAGGTCGGCGAGGATCCACTCGGCCCGCGTGGAGGAGGCGAGCGCCACGCGCTGCTCGGGCTGCACGCCCAGCTCGATGAGGCCGGCGGCGATGGCGAACACCCGCTCGGCCGCCTGCGCCCAGCTCAGCGACTTCCACTCGTCCGGGCCCTCGCCGGACGAGGACGCCACGGGGTAGCGGTAGGCCTCGGCGTCCGGTGTGGCCGCGACGCGTTCCAGGAAGATGGCCGCCACGGAAGGCGGACGGTTCTCGATCAGGGTCTGTGTGTCGCTCACGACATCCTCCGGGGCCCGCGGCAGCGCGGCTGGCTCATATGCGGCTGATTGGCTCACGTCGGTGGTTGGCTCGCGATCGTTGTTTAACTCGCGAGTAACTATCGAGCAGTGATCAGAGTAGAGCCCGCTCGGCCGGTTCGTAAGGGGCGCTGGGGTGTCTCTTCCAACAGAGGACGGACGGAACACTTTCGTCCGCAAACTGACCGGGCCCGCCGCGCTCACGCACGACGGGCCCGTAAAACAGGGGCACTCCCCCATCAGTCGACGGCTACTTCTTGCTCTTGGCCGAGCCACCGCTGTCGTCGCTGGACAGCACGGCGATGAAGGCCTCTTGCGGAACCTCCACAGAGCCCACCATCTTCATCCGCTTCTTGCCTTCCTTCTGCTTCTCCAGCAGCTTCCGCTTACGCGAGATGTCACCGCCGTAGCACTTGGCGAGGACGTCCTTGCGGATGGCGCGGATGGTCTCGCGGGCGATGACCCGGGAGCCGATGGCGGCCTGGATCGGCACCTCGAAGGCCTGCCGCGGAATCAGCTCGCGCAGCTTGGCGACCAGTCGCACGCCGTACGCGTAGGCCGCGTCCTTGTGCGTGACCGCCGAGAAGGCGTCCACCTTGTCACCGTGCAGCAGGATGTCGACCTTGACCAGGCTGGCGGCCTGCTCGCCGGTGGGCTCGTAGTCGAGCGAGGCGTACCCGCGCGTCTTGGACTTCAGCTGGTCGAAGAAGTCGAAGACGATCTCGGCGAGCGGCAGCGTGTAGCGGATCTCGACCCGGTCCTCGGAGAGGTAGTCCATGCCGAGCAGGGTGCCGCGCCGGGTCTGGCACAGCTCCATGATCGAGCCGATGAACTCGGAGGGCGCGAGGATCGTGGCGCGCACGACCGGCTCGTACACCTCCCCGATCTTCCCCTCCGGGAACTCGCTCGGGTTGGTGACGATGTGCTCGGAGGTGTCCTCCATCTCGACGCGGTAGACCACGTTCGGAGCCGTCGCGATGAGGTCGAGCCCGAACTCGCGTTCGAGGCGCTCGCGGATCACGTCGAGGTGGAGAAGGCCGAGGAAGCCGACACGGAACCCGAAGCCCAGGGCGGCCGACGTCTCCGGCTCGTAGACGAGCGCGGCGTCGTTGAGCTGCAGCTTGTCGAGGGCGTCGCGCAGCTCCGGGTAGTCGGAGCCGTCCAGCGGATACAGCCCGGAGAAGACCATCGGCTTGGGGTCCTTGTACCCGCCGAGGGCCTCGGTGGCGCCCTTGTTCAGGGTGGTGATCGTGTCACCGACCTTGGACTGGCGGACGTCCTTCACACCGGTGATGAGGTACCCCACCTCACCGACCCCGAGGCCGTCGGCGGCCAGCATCTCGGGCGAGTTGGTGCCGATCTCCAGCAGCTCGTGCGTCGCGTTCGTGGACATCATCCGGATGCGCTCACGCTTGTTGAGCTGCCCGTCGATGACACGGACGTACGTCACGACGCCGCGGTAGGAGTCGTAGACCGAGTCGAAGATCATCGCGCGAGCCGGGGCGTCCTTGACGCCGACGGGCGCCGGGACGTCGCGCACCACGCGGTCCAGCAGCGCCTCGACGCCCAGACCGGTCTTGGCGGAGACCTTGAGGACGTCCTCCGGCTGGCAGCCGATGAGGTTGGCCAGCTCCTCGGAGAACTTCTCCGGCTGGGCGGCCGGCAGGTCGATCTTGTTGAGCACCGGGACGATGGTGAGTTCGTTCTCCATCGCCAGGTAGAGGTTGGCGAGGGTCTGGGCCTCGATGCCCTGGGCGGCGTCGACGAGGAGAACGGTCCCCTCGCAGGCAGCGAGGGACCGCGACACCTCGTACGTGAAGTCGACGTGCCCGGGAGTGTCGATCATGTTGAGGATGTGGGTGGTGCCCGGATCCTCGGTGGGCGCCCAGGGCAGCCGGACCGCCTGGGACTTGATCGTGATGCCGCGCTCGCGCTCGATGTCCATGCGGTCGAGGTACTGAGCACGCATCTGCCGCTGATCGACCACCCCGGTCAGCTGGAGCATCCGGTCGGCGAGCGTGGACTTGCCGTGGTCGATGTGCGCGATGATGCAGAAATTGCGGATCAGAGCCGGGTCGGTACGGCTCGGCTCGGGCGCATTGTTAGGGGTCGCGGGCACGCAGGGTCCTGTCTCTTGAGGCGCCTGTCGCCTCGGGTCGGATCGATACGTAGGCTCCATGGTCCCACGGGCGGGGCCATGCGACCGGTTTGGGCCGGTCGGACGGGGGCCGGGACCGGGTTTGGGCCGGTCGGACGACGACTGGTAGCCTGGGTGGCTGTGTCTCATGCCCTCTAAGCAAGGAGACACGCCCCAAGGAAAATCAAACGGCGCGCGAGGCATGCCCTCATGCGCCTGAACCTGAAAAGGCTCATCAGTGGCGAACATCAAGTCCCAGATCAAGCGGAACAAGACGAACGAGAAGGCGCGCCTGCGCAACAAGGCCGTCAAGTCGTCCCTCAAGACCGCGATCCGCAAGGCCCGTGAGGCTGCTGCCGCGGGTGACGTCGAGAAGGCCACCGAGTACACGCGCGAGGCTTCGCGCAAGCTCGACAAGGCCGTCGCCAAGGGCGTCATCCACAAGAACCAGGCCGCCAACAAGAAGTCGGCGCTTGCTTCGAAGGTCACCTCCCTCAAGGGCTGACACTTGATTTGACCGCTGGAAGGACCCGAGCGGGCCCTCTCTCATCCGCTCCCGTCCAGCACCCAAGGACCACGCGCGGCCTGCGTTCGCCACGCGGGCGTGGTCCAACATCGTGAACCGAGGCCCCGTTTCTCCTCCTTTCGGGAGGGGAAGCGGGGCCTTCGGCACATGGGCTCCTCAGCCCGTCCGGCGTTTGAGGACGAGCGCGAAGCGCGACAGGGGGGAAAGGGGGCAAAGCCCCCAGGACAACGGGACGGGTAGGGGCGGAGGGGGCGAATACCCAAGGCTCACCCGAACGCCGGGTGCCTCCTCAGGCAAGCCCCGCCGGAGGCCCCGCTACCCCCGCCCCCCGACCCGCGCTGCCCGGGCAACGGCGACAACAGCCTTCTCCAGGGCATACGCAGGATCGTCCCCGCCCCCCTTGACCCCGGCATCGGCATCCGCGACCGCCCGCAGGGCGACAGCAACCCCGTCAGGGGTCCACCCCCGCATCTGCTGCCGCACCCGATCGATCTTCCACGGCGGCATCCCCAGCTCACGCGCAAGATCCGCCGGTCGCCCCCCGCGCGCGGAGGACAGCTTGCCGATCGCCCGCACCCCCTGCGCCAACGCACTGGTGATCATCACGGGCGCGACCCCGGTCGACAGGGACCACCGCAGAGCCTCCAACGCCTCCGCCGCCCGCCCCTCGACCGCCCGGTCGGCGACCGTGAAACTGGAGGCCTCGGCCCGCCCGGTGTAATACCGCCCGACTACGGCCTCGTCGATAGTCCCCTCGACGTCCGCGACCAGCTGGGACACGGCGGACGCCAGCTCCCGCAGGTCACTGCCGATGGAGTCGACGAGCGCCTGGCACGCCTCGGGCGTGGCCGACCGCCCGAGCACCCGGAACTCGCCCCGCACGAACGCCAGCCGGTCCGCCGCCTTCGTCATCTTGGGACAGGCCACCTCCCGCGCCCCCACCTTGCGCGCGGCGTCGAGCAGCCCCTTGCCCTTGGCCCCACCGGCGTGCAGCAGCACGAGGGTGATCTCCTCGGCGGGTGCCCCCAGGTAACCCTTCACGTCCTTGATCGTGTCGGCCGACAGATCCTGCGCGTTGCGAACGATCACGACCTTGCGCTCGGAGAAGAGCGACGGACTCGTCAGCTCGGCGAGCGTGCCGGGCTGCAACTGGTCCGCGGTCAGATCACGTACGTCCGTGTCGGCGTCGGCGGCCCGGGCGGCGGCCACCACCTCCTGCACGGCACGATCGAGCAGGAGGTCCTCCTGGCCCACGGCAAGCGTGACGGGGGCGAGAGGGTCGTCATATGCAGTCTTCTTGGCCATCGCGGTCAAGCATCCCACGCACCACTGACAACGAACCCGCGACGGGAGAGCGGGCACTCGGTCACGAGCGCGGACCGGCATCGGCACCGGCGCGGACCGGCACGGAGGCGAACCGGCACGGGCGCGGACCGGCACCGGTGCCGGCACGGACGCGGACCGGCACGGACGCGGACCGGCACGGACGCGGCACGGGCACGGGCGCGGGCACACGCAGGCTCGGGCTCGGGAAGTTGCGCGAGGTTCGGTCAGGAGCAGCGCACTGCCCGTTTCATGGGTTCTGCCCTACGGTTCCTCCCGCCAGCCGTCCCACTCCCGCACGAACTCGTCCAGTTCCCTGGGGTCGAGGCGCTCCCGGGGGTCCTGGAGGACCACCAGCCACTGCGCGTCCTCGGCATCGTCCTCGCCGGCCAGCGCGTCCCGGACGAGCTGCGGCTCCTCGTCGAGTCCGAACCGTTCACCGAGCGCCTCGACCGCCTCCTCCGCGGAATCACGGTCGGGCAGCACCAGCACATGTCTCACATCGCTCACGCGATCATTTTCCGACACGCCGGACACGACCGACGCCCGGGGCGGCCCTCACGGAGGGCAGGCGAGCAGCGGGAGTGCTCCCGTCACCGCCCGCCGCGTTCCCTCCACCCCGCGCCACGGCGAGACGACCTGCCCACCGCACCGGCTTCGTTCGGTTCCGCTACAGCTTCCGCACCTCCGGTACCCGGCCCAACTCGATTCCGAAGCGCTCGCGATAGACCGTCAACACCTCCTCGTCCTCGGTCAGTTCCGACACCACCTTCGTCCCGTCGGCAGCCGTCACCGTGAAGCTGCGGCCGCTGAGCGTGATCCGCCCCCCGTCCTCGGTGACCCTCGAACAGACCAGCGACCGCGTGAAATGCGACACCGGCGACGTGCTGTGCCACCAGGCCCCGGCCGCGAAGTCCTGCAGCGCCCGTGGCCGCACCTCCAGGCGGTACTGCGGCTTGCCGTCCCGGATCACGTCCAGGTCCTCGGCCCCGCGCGTCCCCCCGACGCCCCGCACTCCCGCCGCGTCCGGCCCCGCCTCGACGACCCGGAACGTGCCGGCGGGGTCCTTCTGTTCGCCCCGCTCCCCGAAGGCCAGTGGATGATGACTGTGCGCCCCGAAACCGATGTCGGCCAGCCAGTCACCCCCGTCCACCGTCCGCACCCGCAGCGCGAGATGGTCGTACGGGATCCCGACCCGCCCCTCCTTGCCGTACACCCGCCCCGCGAGCAGCGTCACATCGAAGCCCAGCGCCCCGAGCAACGCCCCGAACGCTCCGTTCAGTTCGTAGCAGAAACCACCCCTGCGAGCGCCGACCACCTTGTCCAACAGCCGCCCCTCCTCCAGCACGATCTCCTCACCCAGGTGGATCGACAGGTTCTCGAACGGCACGGACTGCAGATGACGGACGTGCAGCTCGCGCAGCGCATCGGCGGTGGGCCATGCGGGGTGCGCGACCCCGATACGGCGAAGGTAGGCGTCAATCTGTGCGGAATTCATGAGGCCAGTCTGTCGCGATTCACAACCTCACTTTCCCCTTCTCTCCCCTCCCCTCCCCCTCCCCTCTCCCTCCCCCGCCCCTCCCTGTCCCCGCCTCTCCCCGTCGCCACTCGCGATCTCGGTCAATTCCGGTACCGGCCTCAGTCCGTCGCCACTCTCAGCCCTCCGCCCGCGCCTGCCACGGCGATCGCCCCGTCCTGATCGCTACGCAGCACCATCGCGCCCCCGGACCGCAGGGCCGCGACCGTGCTGGGCGCGGGGTGTCCGTACGGGTTGTCCGCACCGCAAGAGATCAGCGCGAGCCGCGGGGCCACCCTGCGCATGAGCTCCGGGTCCTGGTAGGCCGAGCCGTGGTGAGCCACCTTGAGGACGTCCACGGAGGCGAGGTCTGCGGCTGCCGGAGATCTCAAGAGCGCTTCCTGAGCGGGCGGTTCAAGGTCGCCGAGGAGCAGCAGGCGCAGCCCGGCCGACCGTACGAGCAGGGTGACGCTGGCGTCGTTCGGGCCGTCAGGCGTGAGGGCGAGCGGGCTCTGGCTCGGCGGCGGCCACAGCACCCGCCAGTCGAGTGCTCCGGTACGCCGCCGCTCACCTGCCACGGCCCGCGTCACCGGGATGTTCCGGGCAGCCGCTTCCCTTCGTACGAACTCGGCCTGGTCCGGCGGATCTTCGAACCCGGTCGTCTCGATCGCGCCGACCGAGCGCCCGCGCAGTACACCCGGCAGCCCGGCGACATGGTCGGCGTGGAAGTGCGTCAGCACGACGAGCGGAATGCGGGTGATGCCGAGCGCGCTGAGGCACCGGTCGACCAGCACCGGGTCGGGGCCCGCGTCCACCACCACCCCTGAACCGTCGCCCGCCGCCAGGACCGTCGCGTCGCCCTGCCCCACGTCGCACATCGCGAACCGCCAACCGGGCGGCGGCCACCCCGTGATCACCCGGGTGAGCGGCGGTGGCTGCACCACGACCAGCAGGAACAGCACGACACAGGCCCCGCTGAGCCAGGGGTACCGCAGGAGCCGCCGTCCGACGACCAGGACGACCGCCGTGACGAGCGCGAGCAGTAGTGCGCCCGTCCAGCTGCCCGGCCACTCCACTCCTCCGCCGGGCAGCGCCGCTCCGCTCCGCGCGATGTCCGCGATCCACCGAACCGGCCAACTCGCGCACCACGCCAGGGCTTTCGCTGCGGGCATCGCCACGGTGGCCGTCGCCAGCGTCGCGAAGCCCAGCACGGTGGCCGGTGCGACCGCGAACTCCGCGAGCAGGTTGCACGGCACCGCCACCAGGCTCACCCGGGCCGAGAGGACGGCGACGACCGGCGCGCACAGGGCCTGCGCGGCGGCAGCGGCAGCGAGCGCCTCGGCCGGCCGCGGAGGTACCCGGCGCCGCCGCAGGGCAGCGCTCCATCGTGGGGCGAGCGTGAGCAGGGCGCCCGTCGCGAGGACGGAGAGCAGGAAGCCGTAACTGCGGGACAGCCACGGGTCGTACAGCACCAGCAGCAGGACAGCCGCGGCCAGTGCGGGGATCAGCGACCTGCGGCGACCGGTCGCGATCGCGAGCAGCGCGATCCCTCCGCAGGCCGCCGCCCGCAGGACGCTGGGATCGGGCCGGCACACGATCACGAAGCCGAGCGTGACCGCTGCGCCCAGCAGCGCGGTCCCCCGCAGCGGGACCCCGAACCGCGGTGCGAGGCCTCGGCGTTCGGCCCGCTGAGCGAGGCCCGGCGGGCCGATGAACAGGGCGAGCAGAATCGTGAGGTTGCCCCCGCTGACCGCCAGGAGATGGGTGAGGTCCGTCGCCTTGAACGCGTCGTCCAGCTCCGGCGTGACCCGTGAGGTGTCCCCCACGACCAGCCCCGGCAGCAGCGCCCGCGCGTCCGGCGCCAGCCCGTCGGTCGCCTCCCGCAGCCCTTCGCGCAGCCGCCCGGCGAACCGCTGCGCACCGGATGGTTCCCCCACCACCTGCGGCGGGACGCTTCCCCGTACCCGCAGCACGGCCGCGATCCGGTCCCCGCCGGAGAGAGCGGGGGCGAGCCGCGCGGACACCCGCAGCCGTGTGGAGGGCAGTACCGCCAGCCAGGGCGATCCCCGGGGTGAGCGCGCGTCCACGATCATCAGCACCGGAGTGCGCGTGACCACGTCCGTCCCGCCGTCCCCGTGTGTCCTGTCAGCGTTCGCCATACGCCGGACCTCCGCGTCCATCAACACGGCGGTCGGAGCCGAGTGATCACCGTTGATCCGGGGACGGGTGAGCCGAGGATCGGAGGTGATCTCCACCTCGGCGGTCACGTGGGCGTACTGGCGCGCCAGTGACGGGACCGGTCCGCGCCGCAGATCCGCCCCGTGCAGTCCCGCGGAGGCGGCGGCCGCTGCGACACAGAGCAGTGCGGCCGCGGCGGAGACCCGCGGCCACGAACACGACCACCCTCGCCCGCACTTCGCCTCCCCACGATTCCCACGCCCCCACTCACGCCCCGCCGAACCGAGCGCCCCTCGTCCGCATTCCGCCTCTGCACGCCCCCCTCGCCCGCACCCTGCCGAACCGCGCCCCCCACGCCGTTCCGCCACCAGCAGGCCCACGCCCGCCGTAACGCAGACCGCGACCACGGCCGTGACCCAGCCGGGCGGCGCCCCGACCGTCACTGCCGCCGTCACCCATGCGGCCAAGGCGGGCGGCACGAGCCGGAGATCCACCGGGCCCTCCTCACGAGGGTGCGCCGCCCCCAGCCGCCTGCCCGAAGCGGCGTGCACCGCCCGGCGGTTCAGGGCAGAACCGTCGGGCGAGGAGAGAACGGGTCCCGGCCCGCCCTGGGGTGCTCCGGATCCGGTCGTGCTCCTCGCCTTCGGGCCCCTCATGGCCGCACCAGAGTCCGCAGGTCGGCGAAGCGTCGGTCGCCGATGCCATTGACCTCCCGGAGTTCGTCGACGGAACGGAAGCCGCCGTGCTGGGCGCGGTAGTCGATGATGTGCTGGGCCAGGACGGGGCCGACACCCGGCAAAGTGTCGAGCTGCTCCACGGTGGCCGTGTTGAGAGGGACGGGGGTGGCCGCTGCCGCCCCCACGCCGGACCCGCCGGTACCGACAGCGCCCGTGCCGACGGCTCCCGTGCCGCCCGGTCCCGCTCCGGCCGCGGAGACCGGCGCACCCACCACGACCTGTTCGCCGTCCACGAGGAGACGGGCCCGGTTGAGTCCTTCGGTGTTCACACCCGGGCGCACCCCGCCGGCCGCGCGCAGCGCATCCTCGACCCGGGAGCCCGCCGGCAGTCGCTGGAGCCCGGGGCTGCGCACCTTGCCGCTGACGTCGACGACGAGCACGGCCCCGGCCGAGGCACCCCCCGTCGAGGCGCCCCCGTCCGCTTCCTGCCGCGCTCCTTGATCGCCCGACCCCCGGCCCGCCTGCTCGGCCGGTTCGCCGTACGGCACCGCTGCCCGCACCACCTCAGGGGCCCGCACCGACTGGGTCCTGCCGGCCCAGAAGTGCTGCACGGCGAAGACGGCGGCGACCACGAGCAGCACAGTCAGAGCGGCCACGCTCCTGCGTTCCAGCCCGCACCGCGTCTGCAGCCACAGAGGCATCCGCTCCCGAACGGCAAGCCCGGCCCGCTCCCGCCACGGCCCCGCCGCCCCACCCCGGCCCCCGCCGCCGCCCTCGACATCAGCATCAGCATCAGCATCAGCATCAGCATCAGCATCGACACAAGGCTCCGGCGCCGGCTCGGCATCAAAACCACCCGCGCCAGCCACCCTCCCCACGCCGACGCCTACCCTGGCCGCGCCCACATCCCGATCCGCGCCCGGGGGCGCTTTGCCCAGCTCCCGTCGTTCGCCGGCCCCGATCCGTTCGGTGAAGAGCGCCTCCGCGCGCAGGCGAAGGGCCTCAGCGGATGCCTGGCGTTGCCGGGTACGGCTCCGCGGGTGGTGACGGCGATGGCGGGTGCGGCCGTCGGAGACGGGGCCGCGGCCCGGGCCGCTGGTGGGCGTGGCGGTGCGTGAGCGTGATCGGAGTGACATGCGAGGAGGATCCGGCACTGTGCCGCCCTCGCGATGATCTTGCTCAATTCCCGGGGATTACCCCCTGGTTGTGGATAACTCGGTCACCCACACGAGTCACATGCGCCGCATCGACCCCGATGGACGGCTCCAGCCTCACCGAGGGGAGACAACTACCCCCAGCAGCCCAGGGCCCGTGTGTGCCCCGATCACCGCTCCGACCTCGCTGACATGCAGATCGGCGAGGCCCGGCACGCGCGCACGCAGCCGGTCGGCGAGCGCCGAAGCCCGCTCGGGCGCGGCCAGGTGGTGGACGGCGATGTCGACCTGGGCGCTGCCCGCACGGTCGGCCACGATCTCCTCCAGGCGGGCGATCGCCTTGGACGCCGTGCGCACCTTCTCCAGGAGTTCGATGCGGCCGCCGTTCAGCTCCAGCAGCGGCTTCACCGCGAGCGCGGAGCCCAGCAGGGCCTGGGCAGCCCCGATGCGGCCGCCGCGGCGCAGATAGTCGAGGGTGTCGACGTAGAAGTACGCGGAGGTGCCCGCGGCACGCTTCTCCGCGGCAGTGACCGCGTCGTCGACCGTGCCGCCCGCTTCCGCAGACTCCGCAGCGGCCAGCGCGCAGAAACCGAGGGCCATCGCGACCATCCCGGTGTCCACCACCCGCACGGGAACCGGGGCCTCCCGCGCGGCGAGGACGGCTGCGTCGTAGGTGCCCGAGAACTCGGCTGACAGATGGAGGGAGACGATGCCGGAGGCGCCCGACTCGGCGACCTTGCGGTAGGTCGCGGCGAACATCTCGGGGCTGGGGCGGGATGTGGTGACGGAACGCCGCTTCTGCAGCGCCTGGGCCAGCGAGCGGGCCGAGATCTCGGTGCCCTCTTCGAGCGCCTGATCGCCGATAACCACGGTCAGGGGCACCGCGGTGATGCCGTGGCGCTCCATCGTCCGGGGCGGCAGGTAGGCCGTTGAATCGGTGACGATCGCGACATGGCGGGACATGAGCTGGAGGTTACCTGGCGGGGCGGGTGGACGGCAGCCCGGCCCCTCTCACCTGCGGTCGGGCGGACCGCTCAAGTGGTGCTCTCGGGGCGGGGCTTCTTCTGCCACGGATAGCTGGGGCGCCGGTCCGGCGGGGTGATGGCGGCGCGGGTCGGCTCCTCGGCAGCGCGGGACCGCGGGGTCTGCGGCCAGGTCTGCCCGCTCGACGCGTCCTCGGGAGCCGGCGCCTCGGGCCAGGAGGCCGCGGGGGCGGGCTCCGTCGTCCAGTGCCGCAGCGCACCCGCCTCCACGTCTATCTGGGCGCTCAGGGAGTCCAGGTCGTCGTCGGCGAACCGGCGGGCCCGGTCACGGGCGGCCCAGCGCAGCGAGTCCGCCGACTGTGTGATGCGTTCGGTGCGCTCGCGCAGGGCGGGCAGCCGCTCGCTGAGCGTGCCCCTGTCGGGCTCGCTCTCCAGGCGCTTGAGCTCGTCGTCCAGTTCGTGCCCGTGCACGCTCAGGCGCTCGAAGAGTCCCAGGGATTCCTTCAGGGACTCGTCGTCGGCCGCGCCCACGTGCAGCGCGTCCTGGGTGGCCCGCATCGAGGTGCGCAGCTTCAGCCGCAGCTGGGCGATCTCGCCGACCGGGCCGGGCTGGGCGTACGTCTTGGCGCGGAGCGTGGTGTCCTCGACCGTGCGGCGGGCCTGCGCGATCGTGCGGTCCACGCCGCGCTTGGCCGCGCCGACCACCTTCACCGTGGCGTACGCACCGAGCACCACGAACAGCAGGAAGAGCAGGGCGAAGACTGCGACCACGGCTTCCACGACTCCTCCTCCGACCGGCACGGCAGCTGTTGCGCCGCTCTTCAACGGTAAACGCAACGGGCAGGTCCGGAGTTCCGGAGGAACCCTGAACCTGCCCGTAGGGGACGACCCCGACCGCGCTGCCCCACCGAACCCCGGAGGCCGGCAACTCAAGCGGCTCAAGCCGTAACGATGTTCACCAGCTTCGGCGCCCGCACGATCACCTTGCGGATTCCGGCCCCGGCCAGTGCGGCGACGACCTTTTCGTCGGCCAGCGCGACCTTCTCCAGCTCCGCGTCGGAGATCGACGGGGAGACCTCCAGGCGCGCCTTGACCTTGCCCTTGATCTGCACGACGCAGGTCACGGCCTCGTCCACGGCGTACGCCGGGTCGGCGACCGGGAAGTCCTGGTGGACGACCGAGTCGGTGTGACCCAGCTTGCGCCACAGTTCCTCGGCGATGTGCGGCGCCAGCGGCGCGATCAGCAGCACCAGGGACTCGGCGACCGGACGCGGCACCGAGCCGCCCGTCTTGGTCAGGTGGTTGTTCAGCTCGGTGACCTTGGCGATGGCGGTGTTGAACCGCAGCCCCTCCAGGTCCTGGCGCACGCCGTCGATCGCCTTGTGCAGCGCGCGCAGCGTGTCCTCGTCGGCCTCGGTGTCCGTCACCGTCAGGGCGCCGGTCGACTCGTCGACCACGTTGCGCCACAGTCGCTGCAGCAGGCGGAACTGGCCCACCACCGCGCGCGTGTCCCACGGCCGCGACACGTCCAGGGGGCCCATCGCCATCTCGTACAGGCGCAGCGTGTCCGCGCCGTACTCGGCGGCGATCTCGTCCGGAGTGACCGCGTTCTTCAGGGACTTGCCCATCTTGCCCAGCAGCCGGGAGACCTTCTCGCCCTGGTAGTAGTACGCGCCGTCGCGCTCCTCCACCTCGGCGGCGGGCACCGCGATGCCACGGCTGTCGCGGTACACGAAGGCCTGGATCATGCCCTGGTTGAACAGCTTGTGGAACGGCTCGGGCGACGAGACATGCCCCAGGTCGAACAGCACCTTCGACCAGAAGCGCGCGTACAGCAGGTGCAGTACGGCGTGCTCGGCGCCGCCGACGTACAGGTCGACGCCGCCGTGCGGCATGCCCTCGCGCGGGCCCATCCAGTACTGCTCGATGGCCGGGTCGACCAGCTTCCGGTCGTTGTGCGGGTCCAGGTAGCGCAGCTCGTACCAGCAGGAACCGGCCCAGTTGGGCATGGTGTTGGTCTCACGGCGGTACTTCCGGGGGCCGCGGCCGTCGCCCAGGTCCAGGGTCACGTCGACCCAGTCCTCGTTGCGGGACAGCGGGGTCTCCGGGGACGTGTTCGCGTCGTCCGGGTCGAAGGTGCGCGGCGAGTAGTCCTCGACCTCGGGCAGCTCCAGGGGCAGCATCGACTCGGGCAGCGAGTGGGCGATGCCGTCCTCGTCGTAGACGATCGGGAAGGGCTCGCCCCAGTAGCGCTGGCGGCTGAACAGCCAGTCGCGCAGCCGGAAGTTGACGGTGCCCTCGCCGATGCCCTGGCCGGCCAGCCACTCGGTGATGCGCGCCTTGGCCTCGGCGACGCCCAGGCCGTCCAGGGAAACGCCCTCACCGGTGGAGTTGATGATCTTCGCGTCGTACGAGGCGAAGGCGTTCTCCCAGGTGGAGGTGTCGGTGCCGCGGCCGTCGGTCGGCTCGACGATGCAGTGGATCGGCAGCTCGAAGGCGCGCGCGAACTCGAAGTCGCGCTGGTCGCCCGCCGGAACGGCCATGATCGCGCCGGTGCCGTAGCCCATCAGGACGTAGTCGGCGATGAAGACCGGGACCTGCTCGCCGTTGACCGGGTTGGTCGCGTACGAGCCGATGAAGACACCGGTCTTGTCCTTGGCCTCGGCCTGCCGCTCGACGTCCGACTTGGAGGCGGCCTGCGCACGATAGGCGGCGACGGCCTCGGCCGGCGTCGCGTGGCCGCCGGTCCACACGTCGTGGGTGCCCTCGGGCCAGGCGTCCGGGGTGAACTTCTCGACCAGGGGGTGCTCGGGGGCCAGCACCATGTAGGTGGCGCCGAACAGAGTGTCGGGGCGCGTGGTGAAGACCGTGATGCGCTCGCCGTCGATCGGGAAGTCGACGCGGGCACCCTCGGAGCGGCCGATCCAGTTGCGCTGCTGCAGCTTGATGGCCTCGGGCCAGTCCAGCTCGGTCAGGTCGTCCAGCAGGCGGTCGGCATAAGCCGTGATCCGCATGTTCCACTGGCGCAGCTTGGCCTTGAAGACGGGGAAGTTGCCGCGCTCGGAGCGGCCGTCGGCGGTGACCTCCTCGTTGGCCAGCACGGTGCCCAGCCCGGGGCACCAGTTGACGGGCGCGTCGGAGGCGTACGCCAGGCGGTACTCGCTCAGGAGGTCGGCGCGCTCGACGGCGCTCAGCTCGCTCCACGCGCGCGTACCGGGTACGGCGCGCTCACCGCTCTCGAACTGGGCGACCAGCTCGGCGATCGGACGGGCCTGCTGCGCCTCGGTGTCGTACCAGGAGTTGAAGATCTGCAGGAAGATCCACTGGGTCCACTTGTAGTAGTCCGGGTCGATCGTCGCGAACGACCGGCGCTTGTCGTGGCCCAGGCCCAGCCGGCGCAGCTGGGACTTCATGTTGTTGATGGCCGCCTCGGTGGTGATCCGAGGGTGCTCGCCGGTCTGCACGGCGTGCTGCTCGGCGGGCAGGCCGAACGCGTCGAAGCCCAGGGTGTGCAGGACGTTGTGGCCGGTCATGCGCTGGAACCGGGCGAATACATCGGTGGCGATGTAGCCCAGGGGGTGACCGACGTGCAGGCCCGCACCGGAGGGGTACGGGAACATGTCCATGACGAACTTCTTGGGCTTGGCGACCAGCGCGGGATCCCCGGCCAGGTCACCGTTCGGGTTGGGCGCCTCGTACGTGCCCTCGGCGTCCCAGAAGTCCTGCCAGCGTGCCTCGATGTCAGCGGCCATCACGGCCGTGTAGCGGTGCGGCGCTGCCACCTCGGAGGCAGCGGTGTTCGTCTCGCTCATGATCCTCAAAGCTCCATCGATCGTCTCTGCCAGCTGCCCAGGAAATGAAAAAGCCCCTCGCACAGGAGGGGACGCCGCGCCGATGCCGACCACGGTTCATCGGTGGTCGGGACTGATCAGCGCGGCTCACTAAGCAGAAGGCGTACGGCACGCATGGCGTCAGGGTACCGCAGCACCCGAGGGCGCTGCACCGGGCTTCCGAGAGGTCTGCGACACTGGGTGCCAAGGTTGTGAAGATCTTGAAAAGCTGAACAAGATTC
Organism: Streptomyces sp. SAS_270; assembly: GCF_052543295.1. Lineage (NCBI taxonomy): Bacteria > Bacillati > Actinomycetota > Actinomycetes > Kitasatosporales > Streptomycetaceae > Streptomyces > Streptomyces sp. SAS_270. The sequence continues at coordinate 150,106 of NZ_JBMNDS010000008.1, read as the reverse complement.
AAATGTTACTTCGCGTAACAGTCCCTAAGGGACATCACAAGCATCTGATTGCCCTTTGATAACAACGCAATAACTCAAACCTCGTACCCATCGGTATGGCTCGACTTAGAGTGCGGCATCGGGACCGCTTCCCCGAACCGTTTGGGAGTAACCCCCCATGGAACCTCGTCGCAAGAACAGCTCGCTTCCCCGACCGGGCCGCTCGGCCTACGGGATCGTGTCAGCTGCCGTCCTGCTTCTCATACCCGCGATCGTGCTGCTCGGAGGTGACGGTGTCCGCAACTTCCTCAACTTCGGCGCCGGCGTGCTCTCCCTGGTCGCCCTCAGCTGCTCCGTGATCTGGGGGCTGGTCGCGACCGACCGGCTCTTCCTGAACACGCGTCAACGGCTGGTGGCCCAGGCGGTGCACCGGACGACCGCCGTCTCCTCGGTCGCGTTCCTCTTCCTGCACATCACGGTCAAACTGGCCCTGGACCACACCACGTTGATCGCCGCACTGATCCCCTTCGGGCTCGGCGTCACGGGCATCAACGGGCTCATCGGTCTCGGCTCCCTGGCCGGCCTGCTCATGATCTTCACGGCCATCACCGGCGCACTGCGCAGCGCCTTCGCGTCCCCCGCGCCGATCGCCGCGCGCTGGCGGGCGGTGCACCAACTCGCCTACCCCGCCTGGTGCGCCGCACTGGTCCACGGCCTCTACGCGGGTCGACAGGCCAAGCCCATCTTCGTGATCCTCTACAGCCTCTGCCTGGTCGCCGTGATGGCGGCACTCGCGCTGCGCGCGGCTCCCCGCCCGTTCAAGCGCAAGGTGGCCGACCGGATCATGACGGTCATGGGCACCGACACCAGGCCGGGACGCGAGGAGCTCGAGGAGAGCCGCGCCCGCAACGCGGAGACCGGCCCCCTGGCAGGCTTCGACCCACGATCGGCGACCCGTCCGCCGGCGGACACGGCAGTGCCGCCGCAGCGGATGGCGTCCCCCGCGCCGCTCTACGACGCCCCCACGCGGACCATGACCCCCGAGCCCGCCAACGGCTTCGCGGCGGCCTACCGGGCCGTGTCGGCGACCCCGCGCGCCCAGGACCCGATGGCCGCCGACCAGACCGCGCGCATGGAAGTGCCCCTGAACCTGCAGCCCACCCAGTCGTTCCCGCCCGTCGAGAGCGGCCCCCGGTGGCCCTCCCCGTCCCCGCCGCCGGTAGGAGAGGCACCCCCGTCCGCGTACGACCCGCTGTACGACACCTACGCGGGCACGCCGATCCAGGGCAACTTCGAGTCTCCGTACCCAACCGGTGAGACGAACGCCCCCTACGGCACGTACAACACGAACGACACGTACAACAGCGGTCCCGCCACGGAAACACCTCCCGGTGCCTTCGACGCGCCGGGTTCCGGCGAACCCTGGAACGCGCCTTCCGGAGGCTTTTAAGTGAACGAGGCCCTGCCCGACGTCCCAGAAGTCCGGGTGGTCGGGCTTCCGCAGCTCACGTCTGGCTTCGACCTTGTCGAACGGCTCGACCTGCCCATGCACCTGAAGGTGCACGGGCCGCTCGAACCCATCGGCGGCGAGCAGCTCGCGCAGCTCGCCGAGCGGATCTCCCTCAAGGGCCGCGGTGGCGCGGGCTTCCCCTTCCACAAGAAGCTGCGCTCGGTCGCCGAATCGGCGATCAAGCGCGGTGTACGGCCCGTGGTCGTCGTCAACGGAAGCGAGGACGAGCCGGCCTGCCGCAAGGACACGGTGATGATCAACCGTGCCCCGCACCTCATCCTGGACGGCGCCCTGCTGGTCGCCGAGGCACTCGGTGCCCGCACCCTCGTCGTCGGCGTGACCCGCGAATCCACTCAGCGCTCGATGGAGGCGGCGCTCGCCGAGCGCGGACTGACCAACCGGCGAGGCGCGGCCATCCGCGCGCGCGTGCAGCGCAACCCGGTCCGCATGGTGACCGGCGCGGCGGCCTCGCTGATCCGCTCCATAGACGGCGGCCCGGCCATCCCCCCGGGCCGCAAGATCAGCGCGTCGCAGAGCGGTGTCGGCGGCGCGCCGACGCTCCTGTCCAACGCCGAGACGTTCGCCCAGCTGGCGATCGCCGCGCGCATCGGCTCCGAGCGCTACTGCAACACCGGCCTGTACGACGAGCCCGGCACCGTCATGCTCACCGTCTCCGGGGCGGTCGCCCGCCCGATGGTGCTGGAGGTCCCCACCGGGGTGCCCCTGCGGTACGTGCTCCAGCTCGCCGGCGCGCCCCCCGTCCCGCAGGGCGTGCTGACCGGCGGTTACCACGGCAAGTGGCTGGACTCGGCGACCCTCGACGAGGCGATCGTCTCGCGGAACTCGCTGGACGCGGTCGGAGGCGCGCTCGGCGCGGGCGCGGTGCTGCCGATCAGCCAGGACACCTGCGCGCTCGGCGAGTCATTGCGAGTGGCCCAGTGGCTGGCCGCGGAGAGCGCGGGACAGTGCGGTCCCTGCTACCTCGGTCTGCCCGCCGCGGCGCGCGGCCTGGAGGACATCCTCAACGGGGGCGGTCCGGCCGCCCTGGAGGCGGTGAAGCAGGTCGCCAAGGCCGTGAAGCGGCGCGGTGCCTGCTCGCACCCGGACGGCTCCGCGATGTTCCTGGAGTCGACGCTCAAGGCGTTCACCGACGACCTGGCCGCGCACGTCCTGGGCAACGGCTGCGGCCGGCCGGTGCACGGCGTGCTCCCGCTGTTCGAACCGGGCCAGGCCCCCAGCAGCATCCCCGGCGCCCAGCCGGAGGATTCGGGCCCCAGCCGCCAGAAGATCTACGTCGACTGGACGCTGTGCCGCGGCCACGGCCTGTGCGCGGACATCCTCCCGGAGGTCTTCGAACTGGGCGCGGACGGCTTCCCGACCGTCGCACAGGCCCAGGTGCCCCGCTACGCCGAAGCGAAGGCCGTACGCGCCGTGCGCCGCTGCCCGGCGCTCGCCCTGCGCATCGAGGAGGACACACGGTCCTCCGCACCGGCACGCAACAACCTGCCCGTCCTCTCGCAGGGACGCGGCCGCCGGGCCCTCGGCAGCGGCCGCTGACGCCCCGCCCGGTGGCACGGTCCGGCGCCTCGCGCGCCGGTCCGGGCCACCGGGCCGCCAATCCCCGGAGAACGACGAAGGCGGGTCACCCTGATCGGGTGACCCGCCTTCGAACTACTGTGGAGCTAAGGAGAATTGAACTCCTGACCTCCTGCATGCCATGCAGGCGCTCTACCAACTGAGCTATAGCCCCTTGTTGCGTTCCGCCCGGTTTCCCCGGCGGCGACGCCAACATTACACGGTCACCCGGGTGCACCACCAAATCGTTTCCGTCGGGCCCCTGCCAGGGCCCTTCGGCCCCCTCGGCTCAGGCCGTCGCGAACGAGTAGAAGCGTTTGAGCGTGCAGTGCTCGTCGAGCAGCCGGCCGTAGATCGGCTCGCCCTCCAGCTCGCGGTACGTCTCGATCGGGTCGCCTTTTATGATCAGCGCCCGCGCGCATTCCTCGCACCAGTACTGGTAGTCGTGGTTGACCGGTTCCATGTCGCGGACGATCGGCGTACCGCTGCCGCACCAATCGCACTTCCGCCTGTGTGCACCCATCGATCAGCTCCAGCTGTGGCCGCAGGCCGTGCACACGTAGGAGACCCCGCCGTTGTCGCCGAGGACCTGGGCGACATGGAACGAACCGCAGGAAGGGCAGAGGAGAATGGCCTTCGTTCGTGCCATCGCCACGTCGGGGGGATCGCCGACCTCCCCGAGGATGCTCGCAGGCATCGCTTCTCCCTCCCGTCGGGCCGCGCCCCCTTCCGGCCGTTTGATTCTGCCACGGCCGGAGCAATACGGTCAGCGACGCCTTCGTACCAGTCCGGACACGGCACCCAGCGGACCTGCAGCGGCCGGCGCGTACGTGCACGCGAGGAGCGCATCCGCAGAGTTATACGCCCCGGGAGCCCGAGTGACTCAACGCCGGGACACAAAAAATCCCGCCCCCCTGAGGGAACGGGATCTTCACCACTGATCTTCGACAACTCAAGAGAGTTGATCTGTGGAGCTAAGGAGAATTGAACTCCTGACCTCCTGCATGCCATGCAGGCGCTCTACCAACTGAGCTATAGCCCCTTGTGTTCTTCCCGCCCTGCGGGGCGAACAAGAAGAACTTTAGCCTGCGACCTGCCGGAAAGTGAAATCCGGTCCCGCCGGGCGCTCGGGACCGGACGGAGCGACGACGGGCAGGGCCCGGGGAGCCGCTCAGTCGTCGTCGCCGAGCACCGGCTCGGGCAGCGTGCCGGCGTTGTGTTCCAGCAGCCGCCAGCCGCGGGCGCCCTGTCCGAGCACGGACCAGCAGCAGTTGGAGAGACCGCCGAGGCTCTCCCAGTGGTGGGACTCCAGGCCGAGGAGACGGCCGATGGTGGTGCGGATCGTGCCGCCGTGACTGACCACCACGAGGGTGCCGTCCTCGGGGAGCTTGTCAGCGTGCCGCAGCACCACGGGGGCGGCGCGGTCGGCGACCTCGGTCTCCAGTTCGCCGCCGCCGCGGCGCACCGGTTCGCCGCGCTTCCACGCGGCGTACTCGTCGCCGTACCGGCCGATGATCTCCTCGTGCGTCAGCCCCTGCCAGACGCCCGCGTAGGTCTCGCGCAGGCCCTCGTCGTGGGTGATGTCGAGGCCGGTGAGGACCCCCAGCTCGGCGGCCGTGTTCGCGGCACGCTGCAGGTCGGAGGCGACGATCGCGTCGGGCTTCAGCGAGGCGAGCAGCCGGGCGGCGCGGCGGGCCTGGCCGACGCCGGTCTCGGTGAGCTCGACGTCCGTCGTGCCCTGGAAGCGGCGCTCCACGTTCCACGCGGTCTGGCCGTGCCGCCAGAGGATGACACGGCGGCCCCGGCCGGGCTTCCTGCCGGTCTGTGCACCGGCGGCGGGGCCGGTCACCGCAGCTCCCCGTATTCGGCGGCGTCCTCCACATCCTGGAGCTCGGCGTGCTCGGCGGCCTTGCCGCGCGTCGCCTTGGCGTCGGCGGGGAGGTCCAGCTCGGGGCAGTCCTTCCACAGCCGCTCAAGGGCGTAGAACACACGCTCCTCGCTGTGCTGCACGTGCACGACGATGTCGACGTAGTCGAGCAGGATCCAGCGGGCGTCGCGGTCGCCCTCGCGGCGCACCGGCTTGGCGCCGAGTTCCTTGTTCAGCCGCTCTTCGATCTCGTCGACGATCGACTTGACCTGGCGGTCGTTGGGCGCGGACGCCAGCAGGAAGGCGTCCGTGATCGACAGCACGTCGCTGACGTCGTAGGCGATGATGTCGTGCGCGAGCTTGTCGGCGGCCGCCTGCGCGGCGGTGGTGATGAGCTCGATGGAGCGGTCCGTGGCGGTCACTACGCGGCTTTCCCTCGGCGGTCAGTAATACCCCAAGGGTCTCACGGACCGCCGACGGCCCCCCACGCGTTTCCGCGATCACGGGCCGGGGTGCCCTGGGGCGCCCCGGCTCGTGATCTGCGTCACGACGACGTTCTGTAGTCCTGGCCGAGCACCACGGACACGTCCGCGTTGGACGTGACCTCGCCCTTCTTCACCGAGCCGGCGGGCAGGCCCAGGGTCTTGGCGACCTCGACGGCGTCGTCCTTGGAGGCGGCGTCGGCGTACGTGATCCGGGACACGCTCTGGGCGGTGGCCGTGCCGGAGTCCAGGAAGGTGTAGCCGCCGTTGACCAGGACGACGCGTGCCTTCTCGGTGGCGTCCTTGTTCCCGGTGGCGTTCTTGATGCCGACGCGGACGGCGTCGCCCTTCTCGGGGCTCTTCACGGTGCCGCCGAGGAGCGACTTGACCACGCTGTCGGTGGCCTGCTCGCTCATGGTGCCGTCCTGCTGGACGGGCAGCAGCGCGGTCTTGTAGTCGCCGCCCTTGGCATGGTCGGCGAGTTTGGCGAGGAAGGCGCCGAGGTCCTTGTCGGTCAGGGACGGGTCGAGGATCTGCGCCAGGGTCTGGACGGTGGTCGTCGCGGCCTGCTGGTCGGAGGAGAGCTTGCGCAGCACGCCCTGCATGACCTGGCCGAACCGCTCCAGCTGGGCGTCCTGGGCCTCGCCGGAGGCCCGGTAGGTCGCGTAGGCGACGGCCATCCTGCCGCTGAGGGTCTGGTCCTCGCCCTTCTTCACGAGGGGCGCCTCGCCCTTCTTCTTCGCGTCGGGGTCCGGCACCGCCGCGTTGGTGTCGAGGTCGATGTTGCCGACGAGTTCGACGAGGTTGTTGAGGTAGGGGGTGTCGAGGCGCCAGGTGCCCTCGATGTCGGTTCCGAGCACCGTGTCGATGGAGTCCCGGGTGCCGGACGAGCCGTCGCCGTCGACCGACTTGGCGAGCGTGGTCGTGGTGCCGTCGTCGTCGGTCAGGGCAAGGGAGTTGGGCAGCAGGACGGTGGCGCCCTGTTTGGTGGTGGTGTTGTTGACGAGCAGCGCCGTGGAGGTGCCGCCCTTCTTGGTGTTGTGGAGGTGGACGACGATCACGTCGCGGTTCTGCGGGCCGGTCGCGGCCGTCGTGCCGGCCTTGCCGCCGGAGGAGGTGCCGGGGAGCTTGCCCGCGTACCAGAGGTAGCCGATGCCGCCGACGGCCACCAGGGCGAACGCCACGACCAGGGACACGATCCTGCTGCGGGCGCGGCGCTTGGCCTCCTCGCGGCGCTCGGTGCGGTTCTCGGTGAAGTTCAGCCAGTCGATGACGTCCTCGGACTCGGCTTCCTGCTCCTCGACGAACGCGAACTGCTCGGTGCGGTAGTCCCGGTCGGCGCGGGGCCGCTCGCTCCGGCGGGGCTCGTCCTGCTCCGCGGGCGCCGCCTGCTGCGGGATGTAGGCGGTCTGCTCCGCGACCCGCGGCTGCTGCCCACTGGTCGCGGTCTGCCCGTAGGGGTCGTACCCGGTGCCCGGGGCGGCCGCGGCGGTGCCGTACGGGTCGTAGGAGTTGTACGGGGGTACGGGCTGCTGCGCGCCGGTGTCGTAGCCCTGCTGGGTCGGCTGCTGCGTGCCGGTGTCGTACGAGGTCGCGTACGGGTCGTAGCCGTAACCCTGTTGCTGCCCGTAGGGGTCGTAGCCCTGCTGGGTCGGCTGTTGTTGCTGCGGCTGCTGAGTCGGCTGCTGCGGCTGTACCGGCACCTGCCGGTACACAGGCTGCCCGAACTCGTCGTAGCCGACGAGTTCGTACTGGTCGCCCCCGTACCCAGCGTCGTATCGGTCGTTCACCGGTGCCCCTCTCGGCTCACTCGCCGCGGTACAGCTCGCGCTTGTCGATATAGCGCACCACACCGTCCGGCACCAGGTACCAGACAGGATCGCCCTTGGCGACCCTCGCACGGCAGTCCGTGGACGAGATGGCGAGCGCGGGAACCTCGACCAGCGAGACACCGCCTTCCGGAAGTCCCGGGTCGGACAGGGGGTGGCCGGGCCGGGTGACCCCGATGAAGTGCGCGAGGGAGAACAGCTCTTCGGTGTCGCGCCAGGTGAGGATCTGGCCGAGCGCGTCGGCGCCCGTGATGAAGAAGAGGTCCGTTTCCGGGTTGAGTGCGCGCAGGTCGCGCAGGGTGTCCGTGGTGTAGGTCGGGCCGCCGCGGTCCATGTCGATGCGGCTCACCGAGAACTGCGGGTTCTCGGCGGTCGCGATGACCGTCATCAGGTAGCGGTCCTCGGCCGGGGAGACCCTCTTGGCGCTCTTCTGCCACGGCTGCCCGGTCGGCACGAACACCACCTCGTCGAGGTGGAACTGCGCGGCGACCTCACTGGCCGCCACGAGGTGCCCGTGGTGGATCGGGTCGAACGTTCCGCCCATGACGCCGAGGCGGCGCTTGCCGGGGTTCGAGGGGCCGTTTCCCCGGCCGCTCGCCGAACGCCCCGTCGCACCGCTGTGCGCGCCGCTCTCCGTGTCACTCGCCGGACCGGTAGGCATGTCCTGCTCTCCCATGCGTGCAGACCCTACCGGCCCGACCTGAGGGCTCCGGCCGACAGGCCCCCGCGGACGGGGCCCGCGGGGCTCAGCGGTCCCGGTTGAAGCGCGTGGTGATCCACAGCAGCAGGAGGAGGATGAAGAGCGCGCCGCCGCCGGTCAGGTAGGGGCTGAGGCTCTCGTGGTTGCCACCGTGCTCCTCGCCCTCGGCGGCAAAGGTGACCAACTGGGCAGCGGTGCTGTGGAAGCTCATCGTCGGCAGGACCTATCCGGGTGTGGGATCGGGACAAAGACTTCGGCCCATCGTAAGCGGGCACGCGCAGGGCGATCACGCCGACTCCGCCGTTGGGGACGCGGACCGTGCGACGCCCCCGCCGACGCACGAGTCGACGTACGTCACCACCGCGAGGCAACGTCCGCGGTGGCGACGGCGTCAAAGTAGGAGGAAGCCAGGAAGGACGGGGAACCCAGGGAGAACGTCAGTCGTCCCGCTTGTAGCCGCGCAGCAGAAACCACCCGAGCAGGACGGCGCCCACCACCATCACGATCAGCACGACACGGAGCAGATCGCCCGCCCCCTGCTTGTCTGCGGCGCCGGCCGCCTCGGTCAGCCAGTGGGCTGCGGGGATGTGCTCCATGGGGATAGCTCCTTACGGTGTGCTGCCCCATCACGGTATCTCCGCCTACGCTGGATCCCGCTTCGGGGGCTCGGCACTCAGAACATGGGGGAACACATGTCCGACGACAGCCACGAGCAGAACGGGCACGAGAACGTGCCGGGCAGGCAGCGCAGGCGCTTCGAGGGGATCTCCTCCCGGGCGTACGAACACCCGGCGGACCGCTCGGCCCTGGTGGCCCTGCGCAAGCTGAGCGGCTTCGACACGGTCTTCAAGGTGCTCAGCGGTCTGCTGCCCGAGCGCAGTCTGCGGCTGCTGTTCCTGTCCGACTCGGTGCGCGTCTCGGACGCCCAGTTCGCGCACCTCAACGACATGCTGCGGGACGCCTGCCACATCCTGGACCTGGAGAAGGTCCCGCCGATGTACGTCAACCAGGACCCGCAGCCCAACGCGATGTGCATCGGCCTGGACGAGCCGATCATCGTCGTCACCACCGGCCTCGTCGAGCTGCTGGACGAGGAGGAGATGCGGGCGGTCATCGGCCACGAGGTCGGCCACGCGCTCTCCGGCCACGCCGTCTACCGCACGATCCTGCTCTTCCTGACGAACCTGGCGCTCCGGGTCGCCTGGATCCCGCTGGGCAACCTCGCGGTCATGGCGATCGTGACCGCGCTGCGCGAGTGGTTCCGCAAGTCGGAGCTGTCCGCCGACCGCGCCGGGCTTCTGGTCGGCCAGGACCTGCGGGCCTCGATGCGCGGCCTGATGAAGCTCGCGGGCGGCAACCATCTGCACGAGATGAACGTGGACGCGTTCCTCGCGCAGGCCGAGGAGTACGAGGCCGGGGGCGACCTGCGCGACTCCGTGCTCAAGATCCTCAACACGCTCCCCCGCACGCACCCCTTCACCACCGTCCGCGCCGCCGAGCTGAAGAAGTGGGCCGAGTCCCGCGACTACCAGCGGATGATGGACGGTCACTATCCGCGCCGCGACGCGGACAGTGACACCTCGGTCTCCGACTCCTTCCGGCAGTCCGCGGCCAGCTACGCCAGCGATGTGAAGAACTCCAAGGACCCGCTGATGAAGCTGGTCAGCGACATCGCGGGCGGCGCCGGCGACCTCGGCGGCCGGGTACGACGAGGCTTCGGCGGCTTCGCGGGCCCCTCGCCCAAGGACCAGTCGCCGAAGGACCAGTCGCCCAAGGACCAGACCCCGCCCCAGGAGCAGCCGCCCCAGGAAGGGACCCCCGGCGACGAGGCCTGAGCCACCGCTCGGCGCGGAAAGCACGGGAAGCGCGGGAAGCACGGGAAGCGCGGGCTACGAGCGGTCACAGCCTCGGCTGGGCGCTCGTCGCCAGCGACCCGCACAGGGCCGTCGCGCTGCCCGTCGCGTACGGGTCCGTGCCGGCCGGGCCGCCCGCCTTCGCCGTCTGCCCCGCGAGCAGCGGGTGCAGGTGGTTCACCGAGTCCTCGGCGCAGGCGAGCGGCCCGGCCTGCACGTAGGAGACGACCAGCTGGGTCTGGTGCATGCGCAGGTCGTCGTGGTCGAAGCGGAACTGCAGCTCGCGCCGGACGGTGAAGAGCGAGACCTTCGCCTTCCCGTCCGAGCCCGTCGGCCGCAGGGCGTAGACGAAGGTGTGGTCGGCGGTGATCTCCAGGGTGTTCGAGTCGAACTCGGCGGCCTGGAGGGTGCCCTGCACCCGGACCTTGGAGTCGGCGAGTGCGGCACGGGTCGGGTCGAAGCGGACGAGCCAGCCGGTGGGCGCGTGTCGCCCGTCCCCGGCGGGCTGCGCGAAGCTCTGGTCGAATTGGTCGAGTTGCTGCGGGTCGAGCAGGATCCGTACGGGCCGGTTGGTGCTTCCGGTGAGGACGTCCGGGTCGAGCGAGGACTTGACGAGGTAGTCCTTGGCGGTGGTCAGCGCGGCGACGACCTGGCCGTCGGAGAAGTGCGCGGTGCGCCGGGAGGCGGGCAGCGTGATGCCCTCGCCGCCGACACGGAACTGGGCGGCGGGGCTGTGCGCGTACAGCGCCTCGGCGTCGGCCGCCCCGGGTACGGCGGTCACCGGCGAGAGGGGGATCACCGTCATCCGCAGCGGCTCGGCGGGCTGGGCGGCGGGGTTCTCGTAAGGGTGCCGGACGCCCATGTAGATCGCGGTGCCGAAGGCGACGGCGATCAGCACGACGAGGATCAGCGCCTGCCGGGAGAGGCCGCGGCGCAGGGCCGGTCGGCGGCGTACGGCGGGGGCGTGGTCGGTGATGCGCTCCTGCGCCGAGAACTCCTGGAGACGGGCAGCACGGACGAACGACTCGTCGAAGACGACGGATCGGTACTCGTCCTCTCCACCTCCGGGGGCGCCCTCGGGTGTCCCCTCAGGTGGTTCTGCAGGCCCGCCCATACCTTCAGGGTAGGTCTCCGGGAGCCCCGGTAAACGCCGTGGTGCACGACAAGTTCTGACAGGTTCCCACCAGGCCTGCCCAAGGGTCCGGGCCGCGTGCGTCCCGGTGTTCGGGCCGGAGCGGTCAGGGTGTCCGGGGAACCGCCGACATCGCCGGCTGGGAGTGGTCCGCCGAAGCGGAGGGACCGGTGCCGGTGACCTTGTCCTGGCCTTGTCCGACGCCTGTCGACGTGGACGGCGGCACCTGTTCCTGGCGGCCCGAGGAGGTCCCCCGGTAGACCGCCGCGAAGGCCAGCGCGACCATGCCGATGCCCATCACCAGGGCGAGCATCCAGGCGACCGGACGGTGCCAGCGGGCCTGTTTTCCGTAGAGCCTGCCGTACGTTCCCGGCGCGCCGTAGCGGCCTTCGAGGACCTCGGTGTCGTCCAGGTCGTCCAGATCCGGGTCATGGCCGAAATCGCCGTGCTCGTCGGGGTCGAACCCGTCCTCGTAGCGCTCGTCGTCCCCGCGGGTGCGCCGGGTGCGTGCCCGGCGGGCCTCGGCCTCGGAGGCCTCTGCGCGGGCCTGGGCGGCGGCGAGCAGGCGTTCCACCGCGGTCGGCTCGTGGACCACGGCCGCCCGTACGAAGTCCTCGTCGAAGACCACGGAGGCGAACTCTTCGTCCGCACCCCCGCGGTCGCGGTCGTCGTCGGGCTCCCAGCCGTCGGCGAACGGCGTGCCCCCCACGTCCTCCGGCACGGATCCAGAGTAGACCTGGGGGGTCAATTTGGGCAGACGGTATGGAAATTCATCCGCCGGACGAGAAGGTTCCGCAGGGACGGGGTTCAGCGCCGGATGTGCCCGTCGCCCGTGACGATGTACTTGGTGCTCGTCAGCTCCGGCAGCCCCATGGGCCCCCGCGCGTGCAGCTTCTGCGTGGAGATGCCGATCTCGGCGCCGAAGCCGAACTGGCCGCCGTCGGTGAACCGGGTCGAGGCGTTCACCGCGACCGTCGTGGAGTCGACCAACTGGGTGAAGCGGCGGGCGGCCTGCTGCGAGGTGGTGACGATGGCCTCGGTGTGCCCCGAGGTCCACAGCCGGATGTGCTCCACGGCCCTGTCGAGCGAGTCGACGACGGCGGCGGCGATGTCGTACGAGCCGTACTCGGTCTCCCAGTCCTCGGCCGTGGCCTCCACGAGGGCCGCCCTGGAGTCCTTCGCGTACGCCAGCACGCGCTCGTCGGCATGCACGGTGACCCCGGCGTCGGCGAGGGCGTCGAGGGCGCGGGGCAGGAACTCGGGGGCGATGTCCTGGTGGACGAGGAGGGTCTCGGCTGCGTTGCAGACACTGGGCCGCTGGGCCTTGGAGTTGATCAGGATGTCGATCGCCATGTCGAGGTCGGCCTGCGCGTCGACGTACACATGGCAGTTGCCGGTGCCGGTCTCGATGACCGGGACCCTGGACTCCTGGACGACCGTGCGGATCAGGGAGGCGCCGCCGCGCGGGATGAGCACGTCGACCAGGCCGCGGGCGCGCATCAGCTCCTGCACGGACTCACGGCTCTCGCCCGGCACGAGCTGCACGGCGTCGGCGGGCAGCCCTGCGCCGCCCACGGCGTCGCGCAGGACGCGGACGAGGGCGGTGTTCGACTCGTACGCGGAGGACGAGCCGCGCAGCAGCACCGCGTTGCCGGACTTCAGGCAGAGGGCGGCCGCGTCGACGGTGACGTTCGGGCGGGCCTCGTAGATGATCCCGACGACGCCGAGCGGCACCCGGACCTGGCGCAGGTCGATGCCGTTGGGGAGGGTCGAGCCGCGGACGACCTCGCCGACCGGGTCGGGCAGGGCCACCACGTCGCGCACGTCGGAGGCGATCGCGCGCACCCGCTCGGGGCTGAGCGCGAGCCGGTCGATGATGGCCTCGCTGGTCCCGGCCTCGCGGGCCTTCGCGATGTCCTTGGCGTTGGCCGCGACGATCTCGCTCGTACGGACCTCCAGCGCGTCCGCGATGGCGAGCAGCGCGTCGTCCTTCTCGGCCCGCGGCAGGGGCGCGAGGTCGGCGGCGGCGGCCTTGGCGCGGTAGGCGGCCTGGGTGACCGGGGACATCGAGTCGTACGGCGAGAGCGTGGTCATGTCGGCAGCGTAATGCTCCGAACGAGTCCGTCCAGCCGTTGTCCCAAACCGCGAGACACAGGGCGAAGAGGGCTCAAAAGGGATGTACGCCGACGGGGGTGGCCGGCAGCGGCCCGTATCCCTCGGCGATCCGCTGGTGGTAGGTCTCGCGGTCGATGACCTCCAGGCCGACGATCTCCCAGGGCGGCAGCTTGGCGGTCTGCCGGTGCTCGCCCCACAGGCGCAGCGCGACCGCGGCGGCGTCGTGCAGGTCGCGGGCCTCTTCCCAGTAGCGGATCTCCGCGTGGTCGTTCGCGTACCGGCTGGTCAGCAGAAAGGGGTGGTCGTGGGCGAGCTGCTCAAGGCCCCGCCTGACCTCCTTGAGCGGCGCCTCGCCGCCGGAGACGCTCAGCGTGACGTGCCACAGGCGCGGCTGGTCGACGGGCTCCTCGTGCTCGTACGAGTCCCCGGCCGCGACGCTCATCAGGACCCGCTCCTCACCCGCCGGACGGGAGGCACCACCGCGCGACGCGGATCCACCGCGGGACGCCGCCGCCCCAGGGCGCACTCGTCTCACGACGGCCTCCTTTTCGCAATGGTCGTGCCGAAACTCCCTGCAACAAAGTTGAGCAGGTAGGGCGCCCTCGTGTGGTGGTTTTACTGAACGTCCCCCTGGCGGGGGCGCCGGAATCGGCCGTTACGGATGCCCCTGGCGGCCCTTTTGCGGGCGTTTACGGGTGCAGGAGCACGAGGTCGTCCCTGTGTACGACCTCTCGTTCGTACGCCGGGCCCAGCTCGCGCGCCAGCTCCCTGGTGGAGCGGCCGATGAGCTGGGGGATCTCCTTGGCGTCGAAGTTGACCAGCCCGCGGGCCACCGCCCGGCCCGTGCCGTCGCGCAGCTCGACGGGATCGCCCGCGGCGAAGTCCCCCTCGACGGCGGCGATACCGGCGGGCAGCAGCGAGGTGCGCCGTTCGACGACCGCGCGCACCGCGCCGTCGTCCAGGATGAGCGCGCCCTGCGGGGTCGAGGCGTGCTGCAGCCACAGCAGGCGGTCGGCGGAGCGCTTGCCGGTGGGGTGGAAGTACGTGCCCGTGTCGCGGCCCGCCATGGCGTCGGCGGCGTGGACGGCGCTGGTCAGCACCACGGGGATGCCGGCCTCGGTCGCGATCCTGGCCGCCTCGACCTTGGTGACCATGCCGCCGGTGCCGACGCCGGCCTTGCCCGTACTGCCGATCTCGACGTGCGCGAGGTCCTCGGGGCCGCGCACCTGAGCTATCCGCGACGTACCGGGTTTGCTGGGGTCGCCGTCGTACACGCCGTCGACGTCGGAGAGCAGGACCAGCAGGTCGGCGCGGACGAGATGGGCGACGAGGGCCGCGAGGCGGTCGTTGTCGCCGAAGCGGATCTCGTCCGTGGCGACCGTGTCGTTCTCGTTGACGACCGGAAGGGCGCCCATCGCGAGGAGCTTGTCGAGGGTGCGCGAGGCGTTGCGGTGGTGGGCGCGGCGGCTCATGTCGTCGGAGGTGAGCAGCACCTGGCCGACGCGGATGCCGTGGCGGGCGCAGGAGGCGGTGTAGCGGGCGACCAGGAGGCCCTGTCCGACGCTGGCGGCGGCCTGCTGGCGGGCGAGGTCCCGGGGGCGGCGGCGCAGTCCCAGCGGGGCGAGCCCGGCGGCGATGGCGCCGGAGGAGACGAGGACGATCTCGCGCTCTCCTCCGCTGCGGCTCTTGGCGAGGACGTCGACGAGCGCGTCGACACGGTCGGCGTCGAGGCCGCCCGAAGCCGTGGTCAGCGAGGACGAACCCACCTTGACGACGATCCTGTGCGCCTGCGCCACAGCCTGCCTTGCCCCTGCCACCTGCGGTGTGTCCCCTCGTGTCGGTACGCGGCGATCCGGCTCACCCGCACGGCAATCTACGCGAACGGGCAGCGGTGACGCCCGTCGGTCCACTGGGCGGACGGCGGCGCGTGACCACACCCTCACTGCTTGCGCATGCTCACCCTGATCAAGGTGCCGTCGGGCGCGTGTCGTCGAGCGGCCGGTGCGCGTTAACCGGGAGCCCGCCCCGTCAGGTGAGGGCGGGCCCCCGCACACGCCCAGCACCTTGGAGTGACCGCAGTGCCCACACCTCTCCCCCACCGGCAGACCGCGGTGAGAGCGCTCATCACGGCCCTCCTCGCGGCCTCCTTCGCCACCCAGGTCGTCACCGCCCTGCTCCCGCACGCCGTCCTGCTCATCGCCGCGACGGGCACGGGGCTGGTCACCGAGGCCGCGCTGTACCGCTGGCAGCGCTCCATGGCCTCGGCGTTCGCCAAGTCGCACGCGGACGTCACGGTCCGGCAGGTGGTGCGGGACCTCCTGCTCGTGGTGGGCCTGCTCAGGATCGAGGAGCAGGACCAGGAGACCCGCTGCACGCCGCTGCTGGCCGGGCTGCTGCTGTTCTACGTGCTCCACTTCGCGATCCAGGCGGTCTCGCTCCTGGTCCGCCGCACCCGGACCCTGCCGGTGCTGACCCGCAACATCGACGCCTCGGCGCTGCGGCTCTCCCCCGCGCCGCCCGCGCTGCTGCTGCGGCGCCCGGGCCACCGGCTGCCGGTGTTCGGGCTGCCGGCGACGGCCGGGCTGCTGGCGATGGCGGCGACCGACGAGCGGCGGATCGCGGCGGCCGGGATCGCGCTGTCGGTGGGCCTCGCGGCCGTCGGGCTCGGTCAGCTGCTGCTGCGGCTGCTGCCCGGCCGCCGGCCCGCCTGCGAGCAGGAGGTGCTCGACTGGTTCGACGCCTGGCTCGCCGAGTACCGCCCGACCGTCGGCCTCTACTTCTCCGGCGGCGCCTCGTCGGCGTACCAGGCGAACATGTGGCTCCAGCCGCTCGCGCGGCTCGACGGGCGCCCGCTGATCGTCCTGCGCGAACGCTTCATGCTGCAGCGGCTCGCGGCGACGGACATCCCCGTCGTCTGCCTGCCCAGGGTCTCGACGCTGATGCGCCTCGAGCAGTCGACGCTCCAGGTCCTCATCCACCCGTCGAACTCCGGCAAGACCTCGCAGGTGCTGCGCATCCCCTCGATCCTGCACACCTTCGTCAACCACGGCGAGAGCGACAAGCTTTCCTCGTGCAACCCGTACGCGAAGGCGTACGACGAGGTATGGGTGGCCGGACCCGCGGCGCGCGAGCGCTACGCCCTGGCGGACGTCGGCGTGGAGGACAAGGACGTGGTGGAGATCGGCCGACCGCAACTGGACGCGATCCGCCCCGGCGACGGTCCCCCGACCGGCCCGTACACCACCGTCCTGTACGCCCCCACCTGGGAGGGCTGGGACGGCAATCCCGGCAACACGTCGGTCGTCGCGGCCGGCGAGAACCTCGTACGGGAGCTGCTGGCGGACCCCGGCGTACGGCTGCTGTACAAGCCGCATCCGCTGACGGGGTCGGTGGATCCGCGCGCCGGGGCGGCCGACCTTCGCATCCGGGAACTGATCAGGGCGGCGAACCGGCAGCGCGGCAACGAAGCCCCCGCCTCCTCGGCCGGTACGGAACTGGCCGACCGCACCGCCGAGTTGGACCGCCTGACCACGTCGGCCTTCCGCACGAGCGCGGACCACGTCGAGCGGATGCTCCTCCAGTCCGTCCCGCGGCCGGAGCACGCCGAGGCGGTCCGCGCCGCCACGGCCGCCTGGGAGGAGGCCTACTGGGCCTCGCTGCCCGTCGGCGAGCATCAGGTCGTCATGGGCGCACGCCCCACCATCTACGACTGCTTCAACCGCGCCGACCTGCTGATCAGTGATGTGTCGAGTGTGATCTCGGACTACATCGCGAGCGAGAAGCCGTATGCGGTGGCGAACACGAGCGGGCTGCCCGAGGACGCGTTCCGGGAGACCTTCCCGACCGTGCGGGCGGCGACGGTTCTCACGCCGGACGCGTCCGGCGTGCCTGCCCTGCTGGCCGCGGTCCGCGATCCGGGACGGGATGAACTCGCCGGTGCACGGGCCGAGTTGAAGCTGCACCTGCTGGGTCCCGCCGAGCCGTCGTCCCAGGTGCGCTTCAACGCGGCGGCCGAGGCCCTGCACGCGGCGGCCGGGAAGCACCGGGAGCGGGCCGCGCTGCGCATGGCCTCCGGGATCCCGGGGCCGCGGGCGAGCCTGGACACCGCCGGGGCGCAGAGCGC
Organism: Streptomyces sp. SAS_270; assembly: GCF_052543295.1. NCBI lineage: Bacteria > Bacillati > Actinomycetota > Actinomycetes > Kitasatosporales > Streptomycetaceae > Streptomyces > Streptomyces sp. SAS_270. The sequence continues at coordinate 132,941 of NZ_JBMNDS010000008.1, read as the reverse complement.
CGCCGTCACGCCGCCCGCAGCGGTCCCAGCACCCTCCGGGCCACCCGCCGCAGGCGCGGGAGAGGGGGCGTCCGGGGCCTGAAGCCCTCGATGGTGACCGTTTCCTGGGTCGTCGGGATGTAGCAGCTGTCCGGTATCCCGGCGGCCGGGTCGCGGAAGTGCGGGTAGCCGAGGTAGGCCTTGCGGCCGCGCGCCTCCAGGTGCACGACGGGGGCCTTCTTCGCCTTCACGAACTCCAGTACGTCGACGAGGAGATCGGCGCGGCCCTGCGCCACCAGGTGCAGCCGCAGCCGCTCGTGCACCTTCAGCCGGCCGGCCACCACCTCGTTCCAGTACGCGTCCATCAGCGGCTTCGCGAGCTCCAGCTTGTGGCGCCGGATCTTCTCGCTCTGCTTCAGGAATCCCGGGCCGAACTGCGGGAGCAGCGTGACGATGAAGGGACGGACCATCAGGCCGTCGCGGCGTGGACCCGCGGGCAGGTGGTCGGCTATCAGGTGCATCAGCGCGCGGGCGGAGTCGAAGCGGTGGGTGTAGTTGCCGCTCTTCGTCGCGTGCTTGCCGTCCTCCCGGCCGACCAGGTAGTAGCACTCGTAGTCGGCGAGCACGGAGACCCCATCGGCGCGGAGGTAGGCCTCCATCGTGAACAGCGCGTCCTCGCCGGTCACCAGCGACTCGTCGAAGATCATTCCGTGCCGGGTCAGCAGGTCGCGCCGGAAGAGCTTCTGCGCGCTGAGCGTGAACTTGATCTTCGACGAGAACACGTCCGTACGGGGCAGGTTCTTGCCCCACATCGACTGCGGCGCACCGCGGTTGACCCCGACGACCTTGCCGAGCACGACGTCCGTGCCGTTCTCGTCGGCCATGGCGACCATGCGCTCCAGAGCTTCCTCGCCGAGGTGGTCATCCGCGTCGAGAAAGAACACGTAGCGTCCGCGCGCCTTGCCGAGGCCCACGTTGCGCGGGCCGCTGGGGCCCCCTGAGTTGGGCTGCCGGAGCACGGTGACGGCCATCGCGGCGCGCTCCGCGAACTCCTCCAGGTACTCCCCCGTACCGTCCGTCGATCCGTCGTCGACGGCTATCACTTCCAGGCGCGACGGATCGAGCGTCTGCGCCTCGACCGACTCCAGGCATTTCACCAGATACGGCATGGCCTCGTACGCCCCGATGACCACACTCACATCAGGCTGTGTGACGGTCACTTCTTCCCCCTAGTCATGGAACATTTCCCCCGTATCACCTCAATCGCTACCTGGAAGACGGTTGGACATACGTACTGGTTGCCTATGCGTACTCAAATGGTGAGGCAGGTCACAGATCACCTTCGAGCGACAAAAGGGCCCGGGTTCCGAGGAGTTCTCCTCGGAAACCGGGCCCTTTCGCAGGTCCGGGCGGATCAGCCCGTGATCACGTCGGCCTCCGCCGCCGTCGCGTCGTCGGCGACCGCCGCCGAGGTGGCGGCCTCCGCGTCCACGGCGCCCGTGTCCTGGCCGAGGTTGCGCGTCTCGGCCTTCTGCGCGAGCTGCTGCACCGCGGTGTTGAACTGGACGATCGAGGTCGGCTCGTCCGGGCCGAGCAGGTACTGCTTCAGCTCCTGGCGGTCGACGCCCAGCGGGTCGGCCGACGGGTCGCGGACCGCGTCCAGCAGCCCGCCCAGCTCGGCCGCGCTGTTGGAGAGGATCACGGCGGCGCGCACCGCGGTGTTCTGCCGCTTGAACTCCTCGACGCCCAGCTCGGCGGAGTCCGTGACCGCGTACGGCTTGCCGCTCGCGATGAAGTCCGAGACCACGCTGGAGATGTCGGAGACCATCGCGTCGGAGACGTTGAAGCAGTCGTACAGCCGCGGCTCGGCGCCTGTGATGACCCGGTGCTCCCAGACGGGGAAGGAGCGCCAGTAGGCGTCGTTCCACTCGGCGCGCAGCCGGGCGACCTCGGCGTGCTTGGCCGCGTCGACCAGGCCGTCGCGGGTGGCCTCGGCCTCGTCGCCCTTCTCGGCGGAGCCGGACAGCTCGGCGATGCGGGCCTCGACGCGCGTCAGGTCGGCCTTGGCCTGCGTCTGGGCTGCGGCGTCGGCACCGAAGGCCGGGTCGGCGGCGCGTGCGGCGGCGGCCTTCTCGACCAGCGCGGTGATCCGCAGGTGCGCGGCCTTGGCCTCGGCGCTGCGGGTGCCGGTGAACGGGTGCGGCTTGTACAGGACGCGGACCGGCGGTTCGGCGTTGACCAGGTCCCGCACGATGTTCTCGCCCGCCAGCAGGATGGAGGTGTTGCCGGGGTTGTCGTCCCAGCCCTCCCAGGTGGGCGCGTACAGGACCGTGGCGATGCGGCCCTCGGGCACGCCCTGCCAGGTCTGGATCGGGGCGAGCTGTGGGCGGCCGACCTCGACGATGTCGTCGTCCCGGACGCCGACGTCCGCTATGGCGTAGCGGTCGCGGCCGGCGCGGCCGGCGGTCCACACCTCGTCGTAGACCTTGCTGTACGGGTTGACGCTGGCGAGCTTGTCGCTGTCGCCGTGGCCGATGAAGACGTGCTTCATGGTCGGGACGCGCAGCAGGTGGATGTTCTTGCCGACGTTCGCCGCGTACAGCGCGACGCGCACGGTGGAGAGGTCCATGTTCATCAGGTGCACCCCTCCGGGCACGCAGATGACGGGGACCGTGGTGGGCGCCATGTTGTTCAGGATGGCGCGCTCGCGCAGGATGATCAGCGGCCGGGTGTCCAGCTGCTCCATCGTCTCCAGCCACATGTTGACCTGGTACGCCGAGTCCTTGGAGCCGGAGAAGTACAGCACCGTCTCCGGCTGGTAGGTGCCCAGCCAGTCGTCGACGGCGGCGAGGACGCGCTCCGCGTTCGGCGGGATCTTGCTGCCGCGGACGTACGGCACGAGTGCGCCGACGTAGACCGTCCCGAGGACCAGCGTGACGCCGATGCCGATGAAGCCGGCCACGGCCGAGTCGGTCAGGCCGGAGATCAGCAGGCCCGTGACCGCCGCGAGGTCGAGGTGGAGCATCTTCTCCGCGGAGCGGTACAGCAGGCGGCGCGGCGGGGCGTCCGGGATGCGCACCCGGGAGGCCAGATCGACGTTGCGGGTGGCGACCGGCATCCGGCGGCGGTTGCGGATCAGCTGCACCAGCGCGCCGTGCGGGGCCTGCAGGCCGTAGGAGGCGATGAAGCAGGCGATGGCCCCGTAGAAGATCAGGCCGTCGGAGAGGGAGAGCCGGGCCAGCAGCAGGACCAGCAGCAGCTGCCGGATCAGGAAGCGGATGGAGAGACCGGCCCGCACCTTGCTCAGGCGGTTGATCAGGTAGCTGCCCTTGCGGTGCAGATAGTGATCCGCCAGGTACGTCACTGCGGCGGCGGCCGCGAAGGCGGGAACGCTCGGGACGAGCGCGGCCAGCATGAGCGCGGGGAAGCCCAGGATCATGAGGGCCGCCGCGGCCAGCTGAGCCGCACTGCCCACCCGGGCAACGCGTATAGCGGTGGAAATCACGGAGAAACCTGCTCTTGAGGGGTGGGTGCCGGTTTTCGCACCGAAAACCCTTGGAAAGAACCTGAAAAGGTCCTGAAAGGGCCTTGTGTGCGATCTGCGATTTTACGGATTCAGGCCTCTGCGAATGCGTGATGAACACGCAGCCACAGAGGCCTGAATGACGGAAAGCTATTCTCCGCTAATTATGCCATGCCGTCCTGGCGGTCCAGCACGGAGGCCAGCGCCGCCTCGAAGCCGGAGGCCTTGCCGGCGCCCGCCGTCGGGTCCTGCTGGCGTACGTCGATGACGTGTCCGGTCAGCTCGGAGAGCAGGACGTCGAGCGAGGTGCGCGCGACGGCCTCGGAGGAGAGCAGGCTGCCCGCGGGCTCCTGGCCGAAGGCCTTGGTGCGCATCGGGGTGGCCGTGCGCTCCGGGTTGATGCAGTTGACGCGGATGCCGTCGCCGGCCCACTCGTCGGACAGGGCCTGGGTCAGGTTGACCATGGCGGCCTTGGTCGAGGAGTACAGGCTGTACTCGGCGCGGCCGCGGGTGTAGCTGCTGGAGGTGTACAGGAGCAGCTGCCCCTTGGTCTCGGCCAGGTACTTGTACGAGGAGCGGGCGATCTGCACCGGCGCGAGGTAGTTGACCTTCAGCGCTTCCTCGATGGTCGCGTTGTCCGTCTCGGCGAGCTTGCCGATGCGCAGGACGCCGGCGGTGTTGATCACGTAGTCGATGCGCCCGGTCTCGGCGTACGCCTGGGACAGCGCGTCGTCGACCTCCTCCGGGTTCTCGACGTGCGTGCCCGTGGTGGAGCGGCCCAGCGCGTAGGTCTTGGCGCCGAAGCTCTCGGCCAGCTCGGCGATGTCCTTGCCGATGCCGTACGAGCCGCCGAAGACCACCAGGGTCTTGCCGGTGAGCAGCTCGCGGTAGGCGGCCTCGTCGGCCTGCTCGGGCGCGGCCGTGGAGGCGAGCTGGAAGAGCTTGTCGGCGATGAAGACGTCGACCGGCTGGGTGACCTTCATGTTGTACTCGTCGCCCGCGACGACGTGGATCGGCACGTCCGGCAGGTACTTGAGCACGACGGAGCAGTCGTCGGTGGCCTGGAAGTTCGGGTCGCCGGCGGCGACCTCGTAGGCGCGGCGGATCGTGGACAGCTTGAACGCCTGGGGCGTCTGGCCGCGGCGCAGCCGGGAGCGGTCCGGGATCTCGGTGATGAACTCGCCGTCCTCGCCGTGCGTGCGGGTCACGATGATCGTGTCCGCGGACGGGATGGCGACGTCGACGGCCTGGTAGCGGTCGAGCGCGGCGACACAGTCGTCGATCACGCGCTGCGACAGCAGGGGGCGCACGGCGTCGTGGAAGAGGACCTTGCGGTCCTCGCCCTCGGCCAGACCCTCGCCGAGGGCCGCGATGGCGCGCTCGGTGGTCTCGTTCCGCGTCGAGCCGCCCTCGATGATCCGGGTGACCTTGGTGAAGCCCGCCTTGGCGACGATCTTCTCGATGTCCGGCACATAGCCCGGGGCCATCAGCACGATGATGTCGTCGATCGAGTCCGCGTGCTCGAAGGTGGTCAGCGTGTGCTCGATGACCGCCTTGCCGGCGATCTTCAGCAGCTGCTTCGGAATCGACAGACCCACGCGCTGACCGGTGCCGCCAGCCAGGATCACTGCGGTGGTGCGGGGCTTGGCTATGTGCTCAGACACAGGTGACCTACCTTGGGACGTCAGGGAACCCGAGAATGGTCCCACTTTCGGTTACTGCAGTGCAAGGTGAGCGCCCTCTGCTGCATATGTGCGGGACACCGGTTATTCACCTTGCACGCTGGAGCAATGCCGTGACGCCGGACCGAAATGTCCAGGTTGCTGTGAGTAACCGCACACGCTGATCACACACCTGCACCCCCATTCCACGCCGAGTCACTTTCCGGTCACACCTTTCACCCGCAAGAAGACGCGGGAGGACGCGGGAGGGGGTGAGTCCGTCCGGGTGCGTGCCCGGACGGACTCACGTCCGCCTCAGCCGCCGGAGGGCCCGGTGACCGAGGACCCTGACGAGTTCCCCGGAAGGGGTCTGGTGAACGGTCCGTACGGCGGACGGCCGCAGGGGCACCTCCGCCGCCATGGCGAGCGCCCCGTACAGGGCCTGGGCGGCCACCTCCGGGGCGATCGCCAGGGTGTCGGGCGCCTCCCCCCGGCCGGGGTCGGGGCTCACGGCGGGGGGCGGCGTGGAGAGCAGCGCCGGGTTTCCGAGGACCCGTACGCCCATGGTGGTGATACGGCCGGCCATTTCCGCGCCGATGCCGGCGGCCGCCTCCAGCGCCCACAGCGGGGTGACGATCCTCGCGTCGTCCGGTGCGGGGCGGCAGGTGTTCTTCATATGCATGACGGCGCCATTGCGCACCAGCTTGGAATACAGCTCGTCGGGCAGGCCGTTTCCGCGGAACTCCGTGTTCAGCCGCCGCAGCATTTCCGTTTCGGCGAGCGTGAGGGAACGGTTGGCGGTGTCCGGCACCGGCACCAGGAGACCGCCCGGGAGACCGAGAAGGGCTTCGAAGGTGCGCATGAGACCGTCACGGTCGCGGTCGTCGACCACGACGACCGTGATGTTCTCCGGCCCGACGACACGTGACCAGCGCTCGACCAGCCGGTCGTGGCGGTGGCGCCGCCAGAAGCTGGGGTTCGGCTTCTCGTACGGCGCCTTGCGCAGCATGTGGTCGAGCCACTCCTCGTAGCCCATGCGCAGTCCGTTCTGCACGTACTGCTGCCACTGCGAGGGCATGATCCGGGCCAGCGGGCGCAGCGTGACCAGGACGTGCACGCGGTCGCGGCCGAGGTCGTCCGCGATACGGGCGATGGTGTCGTCGTCGGGCGCGTCCGCGAAGAACTCGCTGCTGATCACCGAGGCGCGCCGCCCGGTGGCGCGCACCAGCTCCGTCAGCTGCCGCCAGTGCCCCTCGGTCGGCTCGGTGTCGCCCATCATGCCGGGGCGGGCGCAGACCGCGAGGGCGGCCTCCATGGGGTGCCTGCTGCGGGCCGGGAAGACCACGCCGTGCGGGACCATCGCGTCCTTCGCGGCGAACAGCGCGCCCTGGATCGACGTCGTCCCGGTCTTGTGCGGCCCGATGTGCAGGAGGCGGGTACCCGCGGGCAGCGCGGCGGGGGCGGTCCCGGCGGCTGCCGGGCGGGGTGTCGAACAGTCGGTCTCCATGGTCACGGGACGCTAGATCTCACACCTGAGTCTTACCTGAAAACGCTCTGGGACTCGGATGAGTGCCTTGGGTGCCATGAGTCCCGGAGCGTTTCCGTACGACGAGTGCGGCGGATGCGGCGTCTACTGCAACTACTGCGTCACACCAGGCGTACGCCGGGCTTCCCCGCCTCGACCCGCAGCCGGGCCAGCGTGCTGGAGCCGGCGTCCGGTCGCAGCACGGTGTCGGCGACGCGGACCTGGGCGTCGATGCCGTCGCGCCGGATGTCGAAGAGGTGGTAGCCGCGGTGGGCGTCGATGAGCTTCCAGTGCGGGTTGTCCGGCATCCGGGCGTCCCACTCGGCGTGGAAGGCGGCCTGGTCCTGGTCGCCGTTGCTGGAGATGGAGGTGCCGACGAACTCGGCGCCGACCACGCCGGAGTCCGGGTCCGCGTAGTCCCGCTTGAGGTCGCTGACCATCGTGAGGTGGCGGTCGCCGGAGAGCACCACGGGGTTGCGGATGCTCGTGAACTCGTCGAGGAGGGCGTTGCGTTCGGCCTGGTAGCCGTCCCAGGCGTCGTAGTACCAGAGCTTGCCGTCGCCGATCTGCAGGTCGGTCTCGGCCATCATGATCTGCGAGGCGATCAGGTTCCAGCGGGTCGGCGACTTGTGCAGCCCGTCGAGCAGCCACTCCTTCTGGTCGGCGCCGAGCATGGTGAGCGTGGGGTCCTGGGCGCCCGCCTGGCCGGTCGCCTGGTCGCTGCGGAACTGCCGGGTGTCCAGGACGTTGAGGCGAGCGAGGCGGCCGAAGTCCAGGCGCCGGTACATCTGGATGTGCGGGCCGTTGGGGACCGCGCTCGCACGGACCGGCATGTGCTCGTAGTACGCCTGGTAGGCGGCGGTCAGCCGGGCCACGAAGGCGTCGTGCGACTGCTTGGCGGGGTCCTGCGGGATCTCGCCCGCGAAGTCGTTGTCGACCTCGTGGTCGTCGAAGGTGACCACCCAGGGTGCGGCCGCGTGCATCGCCGCCAGGTGCGGGTCGGTGCGGTACTGGGCGTAGCGGTTGCGGTACTGGACGAGGGTGTACGGCTCGTCGCTGCCCTCGTGGACGCGGGCGCCGGTGGTGGCGGGCTTGGACTCGTAGATGTAGTCGCCGACGAACAGGACGACGTCCGGGTCCTGGTCGAGCATGTCGGCGTACGGGGTGAAGTAGCCGTGCTGCCAGTTCTGGCAGGAGGCGAGGGCGACGCGCAGGGTGCCGCCGGGGCTGCGGGGGTGCGGGGCGGTGCGGGTGCGGCCGGCCGGCGAGAGCTGTCCGGCCGTGCGGAAGCGGTACCAGTACGCGCGGTCGGGGCGCAGTCCGCGGACGTCGACGTGGACGCTGTGGCCGAGTTCGGGGCGCGCCGGGGCGACACCGCGGCGCACCGTCTTTCTGAAACGGCCGTCCTCTGCGATCTCCCACTCCACGGTCACCACACGGTCGGGCATGCCGCCCCCGTTCAGCGGATCGGGGGCGAGCCGGGTCCACAGCACGATCCCGTCGGGCAGCGGGTCACCGGAGGCGACGCCGAGGCTGAACACACCGTCGGGCAGCGGGGTCTCGGCGGCGCGGGCGGACGTCGGCAGCCAGAGCTGGGCCGAGGCGGCGGCGCCGAGCACCGCGGCTCCGGCGGTGAGAAAGCGGCGTCGATCGCGTGAGACTGCTCCGGTCATCGGTGAACTCCCTTGCGTCGGTTGCCTCTTGGACATCAGGAGGCTCACACGGCGCAGCGGCCCGCCCCCTGAACGGAATACGTCACGGGCATGACAAATAGGCAGACAAAGGCGGACCCGCCGCGGCAGGGGACACAGCCCTGCCGCGACGGGTCGGACAGACGGTCGACGCGTCCGACAGACGGTCAGCGGGCCTGAGGGACGGTCAGCGGGCCTGAGAGGCGGTCGGTGTTGCCGACCCGTGGTCAGCGGGTCCGACAGGTGATCAGCGCGCGAGCCCCGCCCCGAGCTTCGCTCCCGCGGCGACCGTGCCCAGCGTGCCCGCGCCGAAGGTGAACGAGCCAGTCGGCGTGATCCCGGACGAGGTCGACCTGAACACCCACACCGACCCGGCGTTCGCGTTCTCGCCCGGGGCGCCGACGGCGAGTTCGGCGCGGCCGTCATGGTTGGCGTCGATCAGCCGGGCGGCCCAGCCGAAGGTGTCCTGGTCCTCCGCGCCGCCGGGCACGCCCGCGGTGTTCTGGCTGAACACCTTGGCGCCGGTGCCGGTGAGGCCGTTGGCGGTGCCGCGCATGGTGACGACGGCGCCGGCCCGCTTCCTGCCGTCGAACCCCTCGCCGGGCACACCGACAGCCACGTCCTTGTAGCCGTCGCCGTCGATGTCGGCGACCGAGAGGGAGAAGCCGAAGGCGTCGGAGCCGCCGAATCCGTCGGAGCCCTCGGCGACGCCCGGCACCCCGGGGCTGTCCTGGTTGAAGGACTTCGCCTTGGCTCCGGCGGGGCCGCTCGCGGCGCCGGGAATGTAGGTGATCATGCCGCCCTTGGCGAGCGGAACGTCGACGTCGCTGTCGGCGCCGTCGCTGGCACGGCCAGAGACGATGTCCGCGTAACCGTCACGGTTCACATCGCCGATGGCGAGGTGCTCGCCGCCCTGCAGCCGTCCGCCGCCGGACTTCTGGATGACGGTGCCCTCGGAGAGCCCCTGGGCGGAACCGGGGTAGAAGAGGATGCGCCGGGCGTCCCACTCGTCGCCGTCGTTGACGGCCACCGCGAGGTCGCTGACGCCGTCGCCGTTCACGTCGCCCGCCGCCATGTCCAGGAAGCGGTTGTCCTCGGTGGTCAGTGTGGCCCCGGCACCGACGGAGCCGTCGCGCACGAAGGGCCCCGACAGGACACCGATGTTCTGGTAGGTGCCGTTGGTGACGACGTCCTGGGTGTGGTCGCCGTCGAAGTCCCCCGTCACGACCTGGCTGCCGACGATGTCGTACGACCCGGAGCCGTTGAGCAGGGTCGAGCCGCCCGAGAGCCCGTGGGCGCCGCCCCAGATCACCGCGAGGGTGCCCGCGTCGACCGTCGTGCCGACGTCCTCGCGGGAGGCGCCGACGATCAGGTCCGCGTAGCCGTCCTTGTCCAGGTCGGCCGTCGCGATCGCGCTGCCGTACATGTCCCCGGCCTCCGCGACTCCGGCTATACCGGCGGTGCTCTGGCTGAACACCTTCTTCGTCGAGGTCTTCAGCCCGGTCGACGAGCCGTACACCACGGCGACGTATCCGGCCTTCGCCTTGCCGCCCACGGTCGCCTCGGGCGCCGCTACGGCGAGGTCGGGGTAGCCGTCGCCGTTGAAGTCGTCCTGGAGCTTCGTCGTGGTGGCCGTGGTGGGCGCCGCGTGGGCGGCGGCCGGGAGGGCCGCGGCCCCGGTGACGGCCAGGGCGACTGCCAGACCGATGCGCCAGGCTCCTGTACGTGCGTTCATCCGAACTGCTCCTGTTCTTGCGTGAGTTGTGGTGGAAGCCGGCAGGGGGCCGAGTCGGCGGTGGCTCAGTTCGCGAACGCGGCGCCGAGACGGGCGCGATACGGATCCGTGCCGAGCGTGCCCGCGCCGAAGGAGACGGACCCCGTGCCGGTGACTCCGGAGGCGGTGGAGCGCAGGGCCGTCACCGAGCCGGCGTCCGTGTTCTCGCCGGGGGAACCCACGACGAGATCGGCACGGCCGTCGTTGTCGGTGTCGAGCAGGGTGCTCGCGGCGCCGAAGGAGTCCCCGCGCTCGGCGCTGCCGGGAACCCCCGCGCTGTTCTGGCTGAACACCCTCGAGCCCGCGCCGGTCGGCCCGGACGCGCCGCCGGGGATCACGGCGACCGTGCCCGCGTCCTGCGCTCCGGAGAAGTCCTCGCCGGGGTTGCCGGCCACGATGTCGCCGTACCTGTCGCCGTTCACGTCCCCGACGGCGACGTCCGCGCCGAAGAAGTCACCCGGCTCCCCGACCCCGGGGACGCCCGGGGTGTCCTGGTCGAGCATGCGAGGATCCGCGGCCCGCGGGCCCCGCGCGCCGCCGAGAACGACGCCGACCTGCGAGCCGTACGTGCGCGGGTCGGACGGCTCCCCGGGGGAGTTGGCGGGCAGCGGGCGGCCGAAGACCAGGTCGTCGCGGCCGTCGCCGTTCACATCCCCGAGCGCGATGCTGTTGCCCGCCTCGATGAACCGGCCCTCGCCGTCCTTCAGCGTGGTGAGGGGGGCGAGCCCGCCGCGGGTGCCGCGCAGCCAGTGGGCCTGGTGAGCGGAGTGGTCGCCCGGGTCGTCGTAGTCCCACGGCGCGGTCAGGGTCACGAGGTCGGTGATGCCGTCACCGTCGACGTCCCCGGTCGCGGCGTCCAGCAGGTTCGAGTCGCCGTCGGTGAAGGAGACTTCCTGCGTACGGGCCGACGCGCCCGCGCGGGTGAACGGGCCGAGTCGCAGACCGCCGTACGTGGCCAGGTCGGCGTGGCCGTCGCCGTCGAAGTCGCCCACGGCCGCGAACGAACCGATGCCGGGTCCGTCGGGCGGCAGGATCGTTCCGCCGGACAGGCCGCTCGCCCCGCCCCACAGCACGGTCACGCTGCCCGTGACATCGACGCCGCCCCGCTGCCACTTCTCTCCGGCCGCCGGGACCACCAGGTCGGTGTAGCCGTCGCCGTCCAGATCGCCGGTGGCCGGCCGGCCACCGAACGCGTCGCCCTTCTCGGGCGTCCCGGGAACACCCGCGCTCGCCTGCGTGAACACCTTCTTGGTCGCGAGGTTCAGCCCGTGCGCCGAGCCGTACACGACGGCGACGTACCCGGCCGCCGACTTCCCGCCGACGGTGGCCCGCTCCGCACCGACAGCGAGGTCCTCGTACCCGTCGCCGTTGAAGTCGGCACGGGTCCCCGGGGCGGCGGGCTGTGCATGGGCGAGCGGCGGAACGGCGATCGCGGCGAGCAGTGCGAGGGCGACCACCGCACCTCTGCGCAGAGCAGCAGGCTGGGACACGTCGACTCCGGGGGTCTGGAAGAGAAGTGGGCGCGGAGAGGAAGATCCTCATCCGCGCCCACTACGACTCCCGGTCCGCCCGGTTGGTTGCCCTGTCCATGCCGTGACTTTCCCCCGCGTTCACCTACGACCGAGGGAACAAAGGCCCGAGGGAAAGGCCCGCCACAGCACCGGCACCGGCGGTGGCGTTCTAGAACGGCTCGAAGTCGTCGTACTCCTTGTCCGCCTCGTCCCGCTCCGCCTGCTTGTCGCGGCGGCGCTGCGCAGCCGGCCTGGGCACCTCCAGGCGGTGGTCCTCGCCGCGGCGGCCGAGCATCTCCGCGCCGGCCATGACGGTGGGCTCCCAGTCGAAGACGACCGCGTTCTCCTCAGGGCCGATGGCCACGCCGTCGCCCGAGCGGGCGCCCGCCTTCATCAGCTCCGACTCGACGCCGAGGCGGTTGAGACGGTCGGCGAGGTAGCCGACGGCCTCGTCGTTGCTGAAGTCGGTCTGGCGGACCCAGCGTTCGGGCTTCTCGCCGCGGACCCGGAAGAGGCCGTCCTCCTCCTGTACGACGGTGAAGCCGGCGTCGTCCACGGCCTTCGGCCGGATGACGATGCGGGTCGCCTCCTCCTTCGGCTTGGCGGCGCGCGCGCCCCCGACCACCTCGGCGAGCGCGAAGGACAGCTCCTTCAGACCGAGGTGCGCGACCGCCGACACCTCGAAGACGCGGTAACCGCGCGCCTCCAGGTCGGGGCGGACCATCTCGGCCAGATCCTTGCCGTCCGGTACGTCGATCTTGTTGAGGACGACCATGCGCGGACGCCGGTCCAGGCCGCCGTACTGCTTCAGCTCCTCCTCGATGATGTCGAGGTCGGAGATCGGGTCGCGCTCGGACTCCAGGGTCGCCGTGTCGAGCACGTGCACGAGCACGCTGCACCGCTCCACGTGCCGCAGGAACTCCAGGCCCAGGCCCTTGCCCTGGCTGGCGCCGGGGATGAGCCCGGGCACGTCCGCGATCGTGTAGACCGTCTCGCCCGCGGTGACCACACCGAGGTTCGGGACGAGGGTCGTGAAGGGGTAGTCGGCGATCTTCGGCTTGGCCGCGGACAGCACCGAGATCAGCGAGGACTTGCCCGCGCTCGGGTAGCCGACGAGGGCCACGTCCGCGACCGTCTTCAGCTCCAGGACGATGTCCATCATGCCGCCGGGCACGCCGAGAAGGGCGAAGCCGGGCGCCTTGCGGCGGGCCGATGCCAGCGCCGCGTTGCCGAGGCCGCCGCGACCGCCGTCGGCGGCCACGAACGACGTGCCCTGGCCGACCAGGTCCGCGAGCACGTTGCCCGCCTTGTCGAGGACGACCGTGCCGTCCGGCACCGGCAGGACGAGGTCCTGGCCGTCCTTGCCGGAGCGGTTGCCGCCCTCACCGGGCTTGCCGTTGGTGGCGCTGCGGTGGGGCTTGTGGTGGTAGTCGAGGAGCGTGGTGACCGACTGGTCGACGACCAGGATCACATCGCCGCCACGGCCGCCGTTGCCCCCGTCGGGGCCACCGAGGGGTTTGAACTTCTCCCGGTGGACGGAGGCACAGCCGTGGCCTCCGCTACCCGCGGCGACGTGCAGCTCGACGCGGTCCACGAAGGTGGTCATGGGATGTGCCTCCAGATACGTACGGAAAAATCTCTGCAATCGCTGCGATCTCTGCAAGCGCTGCTCAGAGATCACTACCTCAGTTAAAACACGCGAAAGGCGGACCCGCTTCCCGTAGGGGAAGTGAGGTCCGCCTCGCGAAAGATCCGGTCAGGCGACCGGAACGATGTTCACGACCTTGCGGCCACGGTGCGTGCCGAACTCGACCGCACCGGCGGCCAGCGCGAACAGCGTGTCGTCCTTGCCACGGCCGACGCTGGCGCCGGGGTGGAAGTGGGTGCCACGCTGGCGGACCAGGATCTCACCGGCGTTGACGACCTGACCGCCGAAGCGCTTCACGCCGAGCCGCTGAGCATTGGAGTCGCGACCGTTCCGGGTGGACGATGCGCCCTTCTTGTGTGCCATCTCTCCTCAGTCCCTTACTTCGCAGCCGCGGGGATCTCAGTGACCTTGATCGCCGTGTACTGCTGGCGGTGGCCCTGACGACGGCGGTAGCCGGTCTTGTTCTTGTAACGAAGGATGTCGATCTTGACGCCCTTGTGGTGGTCCACGATCTCGGCCTGAACCTTGATGCCGGCCAGCACCCACGGGTCGCTCGTCACGGCTTCGCCGTCGACAACGAGCAGGGTCGAGAGCTCGACCGTGTCGCCAACATTGGCGGTGGGAATCTTGTCAACCTCAACGATGTCGCCGACAGCAACCTTGTGCTGGCGACCACCGCTGCGCACGATGGCGTACACGCGGATCTCTCTTTCGCTCGAAATCGGAACCCCGCAGTCCAGCCGCCCGCTTGCGCGAGCGGCCTCTCCCGAAGCGCGAGGCGCCGGGAGGAAGAGGTTTACGGGGTGCGGCGTATCGATGGACACGCCGACGGTCAAGGTTACGGGGCCACGACCGAAAGGGTCAAACCAGGTCGGTCCCCGCGGGAGTGCGGCCGCTCACGCCGACGCCCCCGGCCCGGCGGATTCACCACCGGACCAGGGGCGATGGTCGATCAGGCCTCGTCGGCCGAAGCCGTGACGGAGGACACCGTCTGCTCCGCCGCCGCGGTCTTCTTCGACGCCGTCTTGGTGGCCGCCTTCTTCGCGGTCGCCTTCTTGGCCGTCGTCTTCTTGGCGACCGTCTTCTTGGCCGCGGTCTTCTTGACGGCTGCCTTCTTCGCGGTCGCCTTCTTCGCCGTCTTGCGAGCGGCCGCCTTCTTGGCCGGAGCCGCCTCGGCGTCGGACCCGGTCTCGGCCACGACCTCGGCGGGTGCGCTCTCCGCGGTGACCGACGGGACGACCACGACGGCCGCCTCCTCGGACGCGGCGGGCGCGGTGGCCTTGCGGGTCGCACGACGGCGCGGACGGGCCGGGGCGGCGCTGTCGACGGGCGTCTCGGCGGGCGCCTCGGCGACCTGCTCCGGCTGCTTCGCCTCGACGGCCTCGGGCTCGGGCGCCCGGACCGGCTCGGCGACCGGCTCCGTGACCGTCACGGCCTCGTCCGCCGCCTTGGGCGAACCGGCCGGGGCGGACACCTTGCGGGTCGCACGACGGCGCGTACGGCCCTTGGGAGCGGCGTCGTCCTGTACGGCTTCCTGCGCGGCGGCGGGAGCCTCGACGACCGGGGTCTCGACAACCGGTGCCTCGGCGACCGGCGCCTCGACGACCGGGTCCTCCACCGCGACCGGCTCCGACTCGGCTGCCTCACGGCTCTTGAGAGCGCGCTCGGCACGCTCCTCACGCCGGCTGGGACGGCCCTCGGCCCGCGGCGCACCCGCCGGAGCGGACGCCCGCCGGGTGGCCCGGCGCCGCGAACGGCCACGGGTCGCGGCGGCCTCCGCCTCGGCGGCGCTGCTGTACAGCTCGTCGTCGGGCACGAAGGCGTCGCTCAGCGGCTCCGCCACGGCCGACTCGGACAGCGCGACCGGCGCGGCGATCTCGGCGGCCACTTCGGCCTCGGTCTCGCTCTCCAGCTCCTCGGCGTCCGTGACCACGGACTCGTGCTCGTGCGTGTGCTCCTGCTCGGCACCACCGCGGCCGCGCTTCTTGCGCTTGCCGCCGCCACCGACGGCGGTCGGCTGCTCCATGTGCACGATCACGCCACGGCCGTTGCAGTGGACACAGGTCTCGGAGAAGGACTCCAGGAGGCCCTGGCCGACCCGCTTGCGCGTCATCTGGACGAGGCCCAGCGAGGTGACCTCGGCGACCTGGTGCTTCGTACGGTCACGGCCCAGGCACTCCAGCAGACGCCGCAGCACCAGGTCCCGGTTGGACTCCAGGACCATGTCGATGAAATCGATGACGACGATGCCGCCCAGGTCGCGCAGCCGCAGCTGGCGCACGATCTCCTCGGCCGCCTCCAGGTTGTTCCTGGTCACGGTCTCTTCGAGGTTGCCGCCCTGACCGGTGAACTTCCCGGTGTTGACGTCGACGACGATCATCGCCTCGGTCTTGTCGATCACCAGCGAGCCGCCGCTGGGCAGCCACACCTTGCGGTCGAGCGCCTTGGCGAGCTGCTCGTCGATGCGGTACGTCGCGAAGACGTCGACCTCGGAGGTCCACTTCGAGAGACGGTCGGCCAGGTCGGGCGCGACGTGGGCGACGTACCCGTGGATGGTCTGCCACGCCTCGTCACCGCTGACGATGACCTTGGTGAAGTCCTCGTTGAAGATGTCGCGCACGACACGGACGGTCATGTC
Source organism: Streptomyces sp. SAS_270 (assembly GCF_052543295.1). Taxonomy (NCBI): domain Bacteria; kingdom Bacillati; phylum Actinomycetota; class Actinomycetes; order Kitasatosporales; family Streptomycetaceae; genus Streptomyces; species Streptomyces sp. SAS_270. Next base: position 116,991 of record NZ_JBMNDS010000008.1, on the reverse strand, counting down.
CGGCTCGCCGTACAGCAGGGTCGGAGCGTTGCCGCTCTTCGCCTTCTTCTGGATGTCCTCCCACTGCGCCTGCAGCCGCTCGACGTCACGGCGCAGCTCGTCCTCGCTGGCGCCCTCGGCGGCGGTGCGCACGATGACGCCCGCGTCCTCGGGAACGATCCGCTTGAGGATGGTCTTCAGACGCGCGCGCTCGGTGTCGGGCAGCTTGCGGCTGATGCCCGTCATCGACCCCTCAGGGACGTAGACCAGGTAGCGGCCGGGCAGCGAGACCTGGCTGGTGAGGCGGGCGCCCTTGTGGCCGATCGGGTCCTTCGTCACCTGGACGAGCACCGACTGACCGGACTTGAGGGCGACCTCGATACGGCGCGGGCCGTTGGCCATGCCCAGCGCCTCGAAGTTGACCTCACCGGCGTACAGGACGGCGTTGCGCCCCTTGCCGATGTCGATGAAGGCGGCCTCCATCGAAGGCAGCACGTTCTGGACCTTGCCCAGGTAGACGTTGCCCACGTACGAGGTCGACTGCTCCTTGTTGACGTAGTGCTCCACGAGCACGTTGTCCTCAAGGACGCCGATCTGGGTGCGCTCGCCGCTCTGGCGGACGACCATGACGCGCTCGACGGCCTCGCGGCGCGCCAGGAACTCGGCCTCGGTGATGATCGGAACCCTGCGGCGGCCCTGCTCACGCCCCTCACGGCGGCGCTGCTTCTTGGCCTCCAGACGGGTGGAGCCCTTGATGGACTGCACCTCGTCCGACGGGTGCTCGTCCTTGGCCTTGCGCGGCTCGCGGACCTTCACGACGGTGCGCTCGGGGTCGCCGTCACCGGCCTCGGCCTCGGTCCCGGAGTCACCGGCGCGACGACGACGGCGACGACGGCGACGGCTGCTGCTGGAGCCGCCCGCCTCCTCGCGCTCGTCCTCGTCCTCGGCGTCCTCCTCGACCTGCTCGGCGGTGTCCTCGGCGTCCTGCGCGACCTGGTCGGCCGCGTAGTCGTCCTCGCCGCCCTCGGCGTCCGAGTCCGCGGACTCGCCCCGGCGACGGCGGCGGCCACCACGGCGGCGGCGCCTGCGGGAGCCGGTCTCCTCGGAGTCGTCACCGTCGGCGGCGTCCTCGGTGGACTCCTCCTCGACGGCCTCCTCGGGCTCCACGACGGGCTCCTCGGCCACGGGCGCGGGCGCCTCCTCGACGGCACGGCGACGGCGGCGACGGCGCGGGCCGGTCTCCTCCTCGACGACCGCGGGGGCGGCGACGGCCTCGGGGGCCTCCTCGGGCTCGACGGCCTCCGGAGCCTCCGCGGCCTCCTCCTCGGCCGCCTCGGCGGCAGCGGCGGCGGCAGCGCGCTCCGGCGTCTGGAACATCGGCTCGGTGAACACGGGCGCCTGGAACACGGCGACGGCCGGACGCGCCGGGCGGCGCGCCCCCTCGTCCTCGGCGCGCTCCTTGGGCGCGGGCGCGGAGAACCCGACAGCGGCCTTACGGGTGGCGCGGCGACGGCCGCGACGCGGCGCGGCCTCCTCGGCCTCGGCCGTCTCGGCGGCCACGGGCTCAGGGGTCTCGGCGGGCTTGGTCTCGCTGGTCACGGGCGCCTCCACACGCTCGTCGGCGGCGTCGCCCTCAGGCGCACCGGCGGGCGCGGACACGCGCCGGGTGGCGCGCCGACGCGTACGGCGGGGAGCGGTGTCCTCTTCCGCGTCCGCGACGGGCTCCGGCTCCACGACGGGCTCGGGCTCGGGCTGGGGCGCCGGCTCGGCCTCGGCGGCAGCGGGCGCACCGGTGGGTGCGGAGGCGCGGCGGGTCGCACGACGGCGCGTACGCCCGGCGGGCGCGGCCTCTTCGGCGGCGGGCGCGGGGGTCTCGGTGACCTCGGCGGCAGCGGGCGCCTCGGTCGCGGGGGTTTCCGCGGTGGGCTCCACGACCTCGGCGGCCTGCGGCGCTCCGGTGGGGGCGGAGGCCCGGCGCGTGGCACGGCGGCGCGGACGCGCGGCAGGGGCCTCTTCGGCTTCTGCGGCCTGCGCTGTCTCTGCGGTCTCCACGGCCTCGTCGGGCTCGGAGGCCGCGAGGTCGGCGGAGGACGCCACAGCCGGTATGGCCGGCGCCGTGGTCTCGGCCGCTGCCTCGGCTGCGGCTTCCGAGACACCCGAGGGCGGTCCCGCGGGGCGGGACGCTGCGCGGCGGCGGCGCCGCGGCGGCAGGGTGTCGCTGGGGGTGTCGTTGTCGGGTCCCACGGACGACTCAGTGGGTTCGGTCGGTTCGAGCATGCGGGTGGATCTCCCGTCAGGCTCCCGGGCGCCGCGCCTGGTCCGGCAGTACCGGTGACGTCCGCGGCTCGCGCGATGCGCGGTGCCGCCGTCCGGGGCGCGGGCGCCGCACGGGAGCTCTCTGTGTCCTGTCTCGCCGGTTCCGTACGCCATGTGTGCGTACGGCCTGGCGAAAGTCTTCTGGTCGGTGCGCTGCCCGACCCAGGTGGCTCCCGAGTACGAGGGCGACGCTACGACGTCCGTCCTTACGCGGAACCTTCCCTACGCCGGCGCCTTCGCGGTGGCAGTCGCGGCGACCGTGGATTGCTCGGTCGCTGCTGCCTCGCGGTCGGGCGCGAGCGGGTCGGTCACCGTGCCGGTCTCTTCATCGAAAAGCCCCTGCGCCAGCCTGGTCACCGCTGCGGGGACCGGCGGCGCCAGGTCGGCCACAGCTCGGAGACCGGACAGGACGTCGTCGGGTCGTACGGCAGGCGTCACGTGCCGAACAACCAGGCGCAGTATCGCACAGGCCTGGTCTGTCGGCCTATCAGCCTGGGGAGAGTGCGCCTCGAGACTCGCTACAGCGGCGCGGGCGTCGAAGGTGCGGATGCCGTTCTTGGTCTTGCGCTGCACCTCGACGGCGTCCGCCGCCTTGAAGGCCTCGACGGCGCGCTCCGCGTCCTCGGGTGCCACGCCGTCGAGGCGCAGCTCCCAGGTGGATGCGGTGAGCCGGTCGGCGAGACCCGAGGTGCGGGCCTCGACCGCCTCGATGATGTCGAGCCCGACGGGCATCGACTCGTCGAGGAGCTCGCGCAGCTTGTCCGGGTCACGCGCCTCGGTGAGGGCGATCTCCAGATACTCCGCCTCACTGCCCGTGCCGGTGGGTGCGGCATTGGCGTACGACACCTTCGGGTGCGGTGTGAACCCCGCCGAGTACGCCATGGGCACCTCGGCGCGGCGCAGCGCACGCTCGAAAGCGCGCTGGAAGTCACGGTGGCTGGTGAACCGGAGGCGGCCGCGCTTGGTGTAGCGCAGGCGGATGCGCTGCACCGCGGGTGCGGGCGGCGGGCCTTCGGGCTGTCGCTTGCCCAGTGTCGTTCAGTCCTTCGTGAGAGCGGTCGTACTGCTACCAAGAGTACGTGTTTCGGCCGCTGCCGGTTCCCGGCGGGCCACGGCCTGCGGCTCCGCGGGCGTTCCGAAGAGCATCCGGCGGAAGTCGGCGCGGGCCTGCCGGGCGGACTCGCGTGCGGCGGTGAGCGCCTGCCGGGTCGCGCGGCCGACGCTGCGCGCGGCCTCGGCGGCGGGCCGCAGCACGGTGTCGCGCACGACGTGCCCGAGGGGGGTCAGCACGGTCCGGTACACCCAGCGCACCGGCTCCACGAAGATCCACCGCGAGAGGGTGCCCAGGAACCGCCCGACGGCGAGCGAGATCCGCCCGGCGACCCGCCAGGCATGCCCGAGCGCCTCGCCGACCTCCCGCACGATGACGGCGAGCACCCGCCCGACGGGCACGAGGACCCACCGCCACACGGCGAGGGCGGGCAGCACGAGCAGGATGCGCGCGGTCCAGTAGAAGGCAGCACCGATCCCGGTGAAGATCATCCGTACGAGCCAGGCGGCGCCCTCGGCCACCCAGGCGATCGCCCGCCCCACAGGCGTCAGCACGTACTGGTGGATCCACAGCGCGGGCACGACCACGAGGTACCGCACCAGCCATGCGGCGCCGGCGTAGATCCCGATCCCGACCGCCGCGAGCACGGCCCCGATGCCCCTGAGCACCCAGGCGATCGCGTGCCCGACGGGCGTCAGCACGCGCGCGTACACCCAGCGAAGCCCGGCTCCGGTGACCCCGAACACCCAGCCGAGCGCGGCCCCGATGACGCCGAACACCCAGGCCAGCCCGGCCCCGACACCCCGCACCAGCCAGGCGATCGCGCGCCCCAGGGGCGTGAGCACCTGCCGGTACACCCACACCGCGGGCACCACGAGCAGTACATGCCCGAGCCAGGCGAGCCCCTTCCCGACCGGCACGACGGCATACCGCCACAGCGCCACCCACGGCCACACGAACAGCGCCCGGCCCACCCACAGCAACGCCCGCCCCAGCGGCCGCAGCAGCGTGTCGTTCAGGAACCGCCCGCCCACGACCAGCGCGTCCCACACCATCCGCACCGGCACGACCAGCACGAGAACGACGATCCGCACCGGGAGCCGGATCGCCACCGCGAGACACCCCTCGGGCGACTGCGGCGGGGGTGCCTGGACGGGCGCCTTTTCGAAATCCATACCTGCGTAGACGCTTCGGGTGCCCGTCTGGATGCGGTCGATCGGGATGTGCTTCTCTCGGACGGGAGGCGACCCTCGCGGAGGTGACGCTCACTCATCCCGTCAGCTGCGCGTCCCCGAGGAGGAGTTGGTCGGACCCCGAGCAGTCGTCCTGGTGATTGACGAAGGTGGCTGCAATGCGCAGTTGGCCACCGCTCACATCGGCTTCCATCTTCAAGGGTTTGTCACCTGTCGTCACGGTGCCCGTCCACTTGACCACGTTATTGACGGTCACTTTCAGCGTCGCCGAGAGAAGCTGCGCTTTGTTGCTGTCACTGAATCCGACGGTTGCCTCCAGTCGACGATAATCGCCGGGGACAGCCCATTGAACCCAGGAATCGCTGACCTTCCGGTAGCAGTCCGGTTCATCGAGGGAAGCGCTGTGGGCGTAAGTCGTACCCATTATCTGCGGGTTCGCGGCATCGTATCCAGCGGATTTGCGCGCGGTGACATCCAGTTCGGACAGATAGAGAGACAGTGCGCCGGTGGGGCCGGCCGAGGTCGGGTCGAGGCTCGGGCCGCCGGTCGGGCTGTCGGTCTCGGAGGGGGTCGGGTCGGTCGGGGCCGGGTCACTGGCGGAGTCCGTGGGGTCCGGCTTGGGGGAAGGGCCGCCGTCCGGCGACGGCGAGAGGGACTCCTTCGCGTCGGCCTTGACGGCATCGCTTCCACCGAACCTGTTCACCATCAGGCCGACCAGGAAGATCAATACCCCGCAGCAGACAAATACGTGGGCACTCTTGCGTATCTTCCGCCCCCGCTTCTCACGCACCGCCTTCTGCGGCTCCGTCTCATGGGCGGGATCACCGTGCAGAACCGTCAATGCGGCGAGATAGATCGGACCGGATATGGCCACGAACGCACCTGCGAGGGCGCCGAATACCGGCAGCGCGTTGTTCACTCGTTCCCCCGTCCCCCGGGTGATGACCGCGTCGAGACCTAGCATCATGGCACGCACGAAGCGCCCTGCGAACGGAAAAGAAAGAACTCTCCGAGGCCCGCGAATGGTCGTGCCCATGTGCGGGCAGGCCGCGGTGCGTATCCGCGCCGAGGCCGCCAACCGGCTGACCTCCGTGGCGGGTCGCGGAGCCATGCCCCGGCCTGCTGGGACCCTGGTGGCCATGGCATCCGGGGCAGGCACTCCTGAGACTTCGACGAAAGCGGGGTTGGTCCTGCTGACACTCGCGGCCGGGCAGTTCCTGATGGCGCTCGACAGCTCCGTCATGAACGTCTCGATCGCGACGGTGGCCGACGACGTGGGCACGACCGTGACCGGGATCCAGGGCGCGATCACGGCTTACACCCTCGTGATGGCCATGCTCATGATCCCCGGCGGCAAGGTCGGGGCACTCATCGGCCGCAAGCGGGCCTTTCTGATCGGCTGCGTCATCTACGGCTGCGGATCCCTCACCACGGCTCTCGCTCCGAACCTTCCCGTTCTCCTGCTCGGCTGGTCGTTCCTCGAAGGCGTCGGGGCGGCGCTCATCCTGCCCGCGATCGTGGCGCTGGTCGCCGGCAACTTCCCGGCGGAACGCCGGCCCGCCGCCTACGGACTCGTCGCCGCCGCAGGAGCCGCGGCGATCGCGGTCGGGCCGCTCATCGGTGGCGTCGCGACGACGTTCTTCTCCTGGCGTTGGGTCTTCGCCGGTGAGGTCGGCATCGTGATCGGCATCCTCGTACTCGGACGACGCATCACCGACGCGCCGGCGGACACCCGCCCGCGCATCGACCTCTTGGGCGCCCTGCTTTGCGCCCTCGGCCTGGGGACCTTCGTCTATGGCGTACTGCGATCGAGCGAGTGGGGCTGGTTCCTGCCCAAGCCCGACGCCCCCTCCTGGCTCGGCATCTCACTGGTCGTCTGGCTGATGCTGGCAGGCGTGCTCCTGATCTGGCTCTTCCTGCACTGGGAGGCCCACCTCGCCGAGAGGGGCAGGGAGCCGCTGGTGGACCCGGCCCTGCTGCGGAACCGGCACCTCACCGGTGGCCTGACGATGTTCTTCTTCCAATACCTCGTGCAGATGGGCGTGTTCTTCGTCGTACCGCTCTATCTGTCGGTTGCCCTTGGCCTGTCCGCGCTCAAAACAGGGGCACGCATCCTGCCCCTCTCGCTGACGCTGCTGGCCGCGGCGATCCTGATCCCTCGCCTGTGGCCAAACGTCTCACCACGCCGAGTGGTACGACTCGGCGTTCTCGCACTGTTCGCCGGCGCGGTGGCCCTGATGGCGGCGCTCGACGCGGACGCGGGCGCCGAGATCGTCACCATTCCGCTCCTGCTGATCGGGCTCGGCATGGGCGCGCTCGCGTCCCAGCTCGGATCGGTCACCGTGTCCGCGGTGCCGGACGAACAGAGCCCGGAGGTCGGCGGCGTCCAGAACGCCGTGACCAACCTCGGCGCCTCGATCGGTACGGCACTCGCCGGGTCGATCATGATCGCCGTACTGACGACTTCGTTCCTGACCACCGTCGAGCAGAACCCGGACATCCCCGCCGGGGTGAAGAGCCAGGCGACCGTGCAACTCGAGAGCGGCGCGCCCTTCCTCTCGGACGCCCAGCTCCAGAGCACCCTGAACGAGGCGGGGACGAGCACAAGGGTGACCGAGGCCGCGCTCGACGCGAACGCCGCGGCGAGGCTGGACGGCCTGCGCGCCGCACTCGCCATCCTGGCCCTCACCGCACTGCTGTCCCTGTTCTTCACCCGGCGGATTCCGACAACCCAACCCCGCTCGGCGGGCCACAAGTGACGACCGGGACAAAGGGCCACGCCACACCAAAGACACCCGGAGCAAGACGTCCGACGCCTGTCCATGGCAGGCCAAGGCGACGCGTTCCACGCCTCGGCCCGGCGTGACCTGGGGTCACCCGGCCCTCGCCGCCATCCGGGAACTGGCCCCGTGAACGGCAACCGCAGGACCGAGCTGCCGGCTGAGCGCACGGACCGGGCCGAAATCCCGCCGGAGTCCAAGGACCGCACGGTCGGTTGCCGTCCAGTCCGGTCAGTGCGTGTGCCCGCTGCTCGCAGCGTCCTTCTTGACGGTCAGAGGTAGCAGCTTCCGACCCGTCGGGCCGATCTGGATGTGCGTGTCCATCTGCGGGCATATGGAAAAAGTGTCAAAACTAGGCCTACGCTCGTTGGTATGGGTAGACGAGGACAGCGGCGGCCCGCAGCAGAGCGAGCGGCCTACAACGTGGAAGCCGAATGGACCGAGGCCGACCTTGCTCTCTTGGAAGAGTTGAAGCGGGCTGAGGCACTACTCCCCGAGGACGCCCCTCGGGCTCTGTTATCCATCCGCCTGTCTGTGCTGACGGATGACACGACATCACCCGTGCGACAGGAGCTTGACCTCCGCATCCTGGCCAGGGAACGAGGCTGTCGGGTCGTCGGCGTCGCCTCAGACCTGAACGTGTCAGCCACGAAGGTTCCGCCCTGGAAGCGGAAGGCACTCGGGGAGTGGCTGAACAACCGCTCCCCCGAGTTCGATCAGCTCCTGTTCTGGAAGCTCGACCGCTTCGTACGTCGCCTCTCCGATCTCTCGACGATGATCGAGTGGAGCCTGAAGCGCGGAAAGAACCTGGTCTCGAAGAACGACAGTCTCGACCTCACGACGACGGCCGGGAAGATCATGGTCACGATCATCGGTGGTATCGCCGAGATCGAAGCGTCCAACACCGCTACCCGAGTCACAAGCCTGTGGGACTACGCGAAGACTCAGGAAGACTGGATCATCGGCAAGCCGACGTACGGCTACGTCGTGGACGAGGACGACACGGGGAAGGTCGTTCTCGCCATCGATCCCGAGGCGCGCAAAGCGCTGCACTGGGCTCGCCGCATGGCGCTTCGAGGACGCTCCGCCCGGTACATGGTGCGCTGCCTGAAGCGGTCCGGCCTCATGAGCCAGGGTCTCACCGTGGCCACGCTCCACCGCCGACTCCGTAACCCTGCGCTCCTCGGCTACCGAGTAGAAGAGGACAAGCAAGGAGGGCAACGGCGTTCGAAGCCGATCCTCGGCAAGGACGGCAGGCCGATCAAGGTCGCTCCCCCTATCTTCACCGAGGAGGAGTTCGAGACCCTCGGCGCCGCTCTCGACAAGCGCAAGAAGAACCAGCCTCCGCGCCGTGTCGGCGGAGCGACTCAGTTCCTCGGAGTCCTCTTGTGTGCCGACTGCAAGACGAACATGACCGTACACATCACGAACAGCGAGTACGGGGCCTACCACTACCTACGATGCCGCAACTGCAAGAGCGGCGGACTCGGCGCGCCCAACCCGCAGCAGGTCTACGAGCGCCTGGTAGAGGACGTGCTCAAGGTCCTGGGCGATTTCCCCGTACAGGTTCGCCAGTACGCCGAGGGTGCCGAGGTGCGGCGGGAGATCAAGCGCCTTCAAGAGTCGATTGCGCTCTATATGAAGGAGCTTGAACCCGGGGGCCGGTACACGAAGACCCGGTTCACGAAGGAGCAGGCAGAGGCGACGCTCGACAAGCTCATCGGGGAGTTGGAAGCCGTCGACCCCGAGACGGCGAAGGACCGATGGGTCAACGTGCACGGCGGAAAGACCTTCCGCCAGCATTGGCACGAAGGCGGCATGGAAGCCATGGCCGCAGACCTGTACCGAGTCGGCATCCGGTGCGAGGTCACGCGCACGAAGGTTCCGAAGGTGCGCGCCCCGAAAGTGCACCTTCGCCTGCTGATCCCGAAGGACGTACGCAAACGGCTCGTGATACGAGAAGACGACTTCGCGCAAGCCCTCTGACATTGCCCAGCCCGCACATGAACAACGCCGCCTTCCCGGCCTGTAGGCGAAGGCGGCGTTGCGTGTCACTCGAACCAGGAAGCGGCGTCGAACGGTTCCTCCGTGCCGTCCTCGTCCACGATCACGATCTCGCTTTCGATCAGGCCGATGGCTCCGTCGTCCCTGGAGTCAGGGTCGGGCAGAGGAGTTATCGGCTCCACCCCCCTTGCTCTTGCCTCGCGTCCCCGCCGAGCCGTCGAGACTCCGCAAGGTCATCGGCAATTCCGGCCACGACGAGAGCAGCGCCGAGGGTGTGGCCGGAGCCGACGTAGCGCCAGTGCGCATCGGTGACCGTGTCGGGCATGGTGTCCTGGCCCGCGTGTGCGGCGCGATCGGCGCGCAGGGCCGCGTACGTCGTCGAGTAGGCGCGGGACTTGGTCAGGATGTGGCCGCGGTAGCCGAGGGTGTGGGTCCAGGCCCGCAGGTGCAGGGGCTCGTATTCAGGGAGGCCGCCGAGGCGCCAGCACGTGTGCATAAGGGCCCGGACATGGTCGGACACGTGGGCTGCTTCGATGTCGTCACAGGCCAAAACCCTGTAGTCGAGTACGGCGCCCGTCTCGCCCGCTCCCTTGGTCACGTACTTGGCGACGTACGCGGCCACGGCGTCATCATCGGGTCCGTCGCCGTCGGCGCGCAGGGGTCGGGCATCGACCTGGACGCCCCAGCGGAGGGTGAGTTCGCCGACGGCAGGACTATGAGGAGTGCGGACCACGACCCGACTCGCGGAGGCGCGGACCGCGTCGGTCAGTCGGTCGGTTGTGCCCCAGGCTGGGGGTTCGTCGGTCGGTCCCGCCGGGCCGTCGAGGCGGACGACCGCGTGCACGTGGACCGCCGCACGCTTCTGGTACTCGGCTACGCGGGCGAAGGAGAGCCGGGCGTGTTGGGCGAAGCGGGACTGTGCAATGCCGACCGATGAGGCCAGGCGCCGCCGGACGTCGATGACGAAGCGGTCCCACAGCTTGGAGGCGTGTGCGTGCCAGAGGACATGTCCGGCGTAGTCGTAGCAGTCGACGCAGAGAGGTTGGCCGACGAGGGGCCCGTTCGCGTCATGGATAGCGCCGCAACCGAGGGGCCGACCATGCTCACACTCGCCACCGGCGCGGCGCGGTCGGCAATGCTCCCCGGCACGATGCACAGGCCCGAACGACGGGGCGGTCAGAGTGACGAAGAGTCGGGGGCGATGGCGCACGGTGGCGGGGACGTTCTTGCCGCCGAGGAGGCCCGCGCGGACGAGGTGGAAGGTGTCGCCCGCGTGGAGGCGGGAGCAGGGGGCGCAGACGGTTGAGCGTCGGTTGCGGCAGCGGACGAGGAGTCGTTCGCCGGGTTCGTCGCGGGTGTCGTAGTGGCGGAGAATCTCGCCGGTTGCCGCGTCCAGGGCGGTCGTTGAGCCGGACAGGTGCACGGGGTGCGCGCACCCGCCCGTGGAGGTGATCTGCTCCAACCAGCGTGCGAACTTCGGATCTTGGGCGATGCGGATTGCGTCGCGGTCTGCTTCGGGGAGCTGACGCAGGCGCGCCGCGCGGTCGAGGACGGCGCGCCTGTCGGCCGGGGTGAACTCGGGTGTGATGGTGGTGACCTTCCGGGGTGGGCCGCCGAAGCGGCACGGGTGAGGGTGGGTGGTGCGCTGTCGTCCATGGCGATCGCTCCTTGTGCATTCGGGGGTGGTGTGCGGGGTCAGCGGATGGTTCCGGTGCCCCGGCAGACGCGGCAGCGGTGCCAGCGTCCGGTCCAGGTCTTGCGGGCTCCGTCGCCCTTGCAGATGGGGCACCTCACGCGAGGCATGGGCATGACGTACGTCCTTTCTGCTCAGGTGTGGGAGAAGCCGCTGATGAGCCAGGTGACGAGGCCGTGGATGGTGAAGACCACCGGGGTTTGGCCGAGGTAGACCCCGAAGAGGCCGACGCAGACCGCTTCCCAGGCGCGGACGTCGTGGGAGCGGACGAGGAGGACGGTGATGATCCCGAAGATCACTGCGAACGTGAACGCCGTACCTTCGCTGATCACTTGTCGTCTCCTTCCAGCGCCGCAAGGGCGCGCTCTATGGCGGGGAGTTCGGGTGTCAGGGGCGCGTACTTGCGGGAGGTCGCCATGGCCTCGTCGGTCGGCGTCAGGTGTGAGCGGGCTCGGCTCCAGCCGCCGTCCGGTCCGGTGCAGACGGCCACGCCCTGTTCCTGCGGCGTGATCGACTGGGCGACGGCCACGGCGTCCTTGTTCAGATCGCCGAGGGTCATTTCCGCCGTGCCGGGGTCGTTGACGCGGTGGCAGATGCGGCCGCCGAGCTGGGCCCGCAGTGCGGTGACGCCGGGGCCGAGGTCCGAGCCGACGCGTTGTCCGGCGACGACCAGGTGCATGCCGAGCGCGGCACCGAGTTGCGCCAGCCGCAGCAGGAGCGTGGAGCACTGCTCTGCCTCCGCCTTGCTCTCGCGTCGGCCGTCGGAGAGGTACAGCTCCGCCAGCTCGTCGACGATCACGACGACGGGCACGGGCCGGAGCGTGTCGGGCAGCTCCCATATCGAGCGGACCCCGGCCGCGCGGCAGGCGCGCATGCGGTCCTGCATGTCGACGACGAGCGCGGTGAGTACCGTGACCGCCTCGCGTCGGCAGGTGGTGAGCGCGCTCAGCCGTCCGGCGAACAGGCCGAGTTCCATGCCGCCCTTGCAGTCGATGCCGATCAGGGCAACGGGTTGCGGGGCGAGTTGGGTGATCAGCCGGGCCAGCAGGGTGGACTTGCCGGACCGGGTGGCTCCGGCGATCAGCCAGTGCGGCACCATCCGCAGGTCCATCACCCAGGCGCCGCCGCTCTCCAGGGCGCCGATGAGCACCGCCAGCAGCGCAGCCGGGGCCGTGGCTAAGCCGGGCCGCTCCAGCGGGTCTGTGGCTGTCGCGGTTAACAGCACCAGGCCGCGTTGCGGCGAGGTGACCCGCACCGCGTGGACCTTCCAGGCGTGCACGAAGGCTTCCGCCGCCTTCATGTACGTCGCCGGGGTCTGCCCCGCGTGCAGCCGTACGACCGCGGTCAGGCCCATGCGGGTAGCGCGCGGAAACGACAGACGCGGAGCCACCGGCCGCAGCGGATCACCCTTGACCATCACGTCCCCGAGGAGCCCGCGCGGGGGACGGCGGGATACGGCAAGGTCGTTGAGCATCGCGACCTTGCGCCAGGTCATCAGCACCCGGAACGTGGTGACCGGGTAGCCGGTGACGTACCAGTGCCAGGCTGGACGGTGCCGCCGCAGCAGGTCACCGACGACGAGCACCCACGCCAGCGCTGCGAGCCCGAAGGCGAGCAGGATCGGACCCATCACGCGCCACCGCCCGTTTTGGCCGGGCCCGCAGCCGGAGCACTCGTGACGGGGGTGATGGCGTCGGCGCGGAAGCTGATTCCATGCCGGTCGCCCATCGCCCAGGCGAACGCCATCAGGCCCGTGACCTTGAGGATCTGGCCTTCCTCGATGCCCTTCGGCTCACCGGCAACGGCGATCTCGATGACGGAGATACGCCGCCGGTCCTGCCGCACCACGACGGCCACGGTGTAGATCGTGTTGCCGTCGCGGTCCTTCTTGACCTCCTGCGTCTCGGAGTTGCTGATCTTTGCTTCGGGTGCGATGGCGCACCGCAGTACGCCCAGTCGCGCCGTGTCCACGGGTATGGACTGCATTGCTTCGGCCTCCTTGGCCAATCGGACGCCACTCTTGACGTGACGTCACTTGTCCTTACGAGTGATGACTATGCGCCTCTGTACGGCGAGGGAGCAACTACTTATGCTGACGAGTGATGTCGCGCGTGCGACGTGCCTACGACTTCGACCCGAAGGTGCCGAGATGACGGAGATCCAACGCCCCGGAGCGCTCTACCAGCAGGTCGCCGCCGCCATCCGGGAAGCGATCCTCTCGGGCGAGTTCGAGCCCGGCGCCCCGCTGCCCTCCGAGGCCCAGCTCATCGAGCGTTACAAGGTCTCCCGCCCGACGGTCCGCAACGCCGTGGCCGCACTCAGGGCAGAAGGGCTGATCGATGTCCGGCACGGCAAGGGCAGTTTCGTACGCTCCGACGGACAGCCCTCCGTGACCCTTGATCGCCGCGTGAACCGCACGTCGAACGGCCAATTCGTTCTGCCCAATGGCGCCGTCTGGGAGGAGGCAGAGGAGCCGACCCCGTATCGCTCGCACACCACGAAGGCCACGGGCCCACTGCTCGAACTCGGCGAAGAAGAAGCGTTGTTGGGCTGCGACCGGCTGCTCGTCGACCCCGCCAGCGGTACACGGGCCATGCACCGCACGCTGATCCCCTTCGAGGTGGCCGAGGGCATCCAAGCACTGGCCGAGGCGCCGGACAGTCGCCCCGCAGCGGTCTACGAACTGCTCACGAAGGCCGGACACAAGCTGTCGTGGTCCGAGACGGTCCGCGCCCGCATGCCGCTCCCCGACGAGCGAACCGCGCTCCAACTCTCGGACGCGACACCGATCCTGCACCTGTCCCGAGTCACGCACGGTACCGCCGACCGCCCGCTGATCCTCGAAGAGCTCCGCGTCGGTGCGGACCGTGCCGAACTCGCCTACCGGATCACCGCCGACAAGGAGCCCGCGCGACGCACCCGATCCTGAGCGCCAACCTGTGTCGGTCGAAACCGCCTTCACTTCCTCAAGGGCGCGCCTGCGGCGCGCCGGGCAGCCCGGCCGCCCCGGCCGGGCGTGCGGCGTGACCGCCGGTCCCGGCCGGTCGGCCCACTGCCCGCACCGCAGCACGCCTGAAGTCGACATGCCGCGACCGGACAGCCCAGGCCGGGGCCCACGGGGCTGGGGGTCGACGGCCTCCGAGACTTTAGGCAGCTCCCATGGGGCGAGCCTCGAAGAACAGGGGGCCGATCGGGCTATTGCGGGCAGCTCCAAGGACTGCCCGATCCGCTGGCGAGCGTAAGGCCCCCTGTTCACTCGCCCCATGGCAGCTACCGCCCAAAGTCTCTGCGGCCGGCGACGTGCCCACGTGCAGCACTCATCAGCGAAAAGGCGCCTCACGATGCGCCGCCCTCACCGCTCGCGACCGCCTCCAGGAGCCCGGCGAGCCGAGCCGCCGCATCTGGCCAGCCCGCCACCCGGACCACCCCGCGCCCGTCCTCGGCCGTCGAGGCAACCGCCCGCACCTCCGAAAGCTCGAACCCCGCACCGAGGAACGCCCGGTTCAACCGGTCGGCAGCCTCCCGCGCCACGCACCAGCCCGCGACGTAGTCGACGCCGGGCACCCACAGACCGGAGTCCGCGCCCGCGACGTCCAGTCCATCGCTCAGCCAGTTTTCACCCGCGCCAGTCACCTTTCCCACCTCTGCCCTGATCTAGATAACGGGTCGTCAACTCTCTTTGGCCCAGGGCAGATTGCGCAGCACGACAACCCCGGTACCATCAGGCACCGGGGATCTTCGCGTTCCCCAACCGGGCCACCCTCCGCTTTCCAGGGCTGAGGGGGTGGCCCGGTCTCGGTTTTCGGTTGTGGAGCGCAGCCCCCTGGACCCGAGTGGGGAACCCGGTGGGTCGTCCAAGAAGCCACGCCCCGTTGGCCGGAGGAAACTTGCTCCGGCCCCGGACTGTCACCCGCTCCCGAAGGAACAACGCGGCGGCGACTGCCCGGAGATCGTCAAGAAGCCCTGTCCTCGGCTCCGCTGTCGAGGTCGAGTCGGCACCACACGGTCTTGCCTCCCTTGTCCTCGGGGGTCCACCAAGCCACCGCCGCCAGCCGCTGAACGATGAGCAGTCCCCGGCCGCTGTCGGGCAAGACCGCCTCGGACAGCTCTCCCATCAGGCCAGGCGCGAACGTCTCGCCTTGAGGGAGCAACGGAGGCGTCGAGTCCTCGTCCGTGACGCCGATGAACAGCCACTTCGGCCACATCTTGAAGGTCACATCGATGCGCCGCGAGCCGCCGGGTTCCGCCAGGCAGGGGTCCGGAACCGCGTGGTTCACGACGTTCCCCACCAGCTCCGACACGATCAACTGGGCGTCGTCCACGATCTCGTTCGCACCTGCACGCCGAAGGAACACCGCCGTCATGTCGCGCGCGACGCGTGCCGTGTCGCGCGACTCGGCAAAGAGCGTCAGCGCCAGAAAACGCCCAGCGGAAGCGGGATCCGGCACCGAGAACCAGTGAGCGAACGCGTCTAACTCCTGCACCACTCGCTCATGTCGCTCTTTTCTCGCGTCCATGACACGGTCCACCGTCTCTGGTCACGCCTGCCGAGGCTCTCCCGGCAGGGTGAAGAGAGGGTGCACCGCATGCACCGCCCGTCGCTCCCCCCTCTTGGGGACCCCCCTCGTAGGTACACTCGCGAGACAGGCGCGGCAGGCAAGATCGGATCAGAAACGACGTCAGGTCTCTCACAATGGGGAAGTGAAATGACCGAAGCGGCACCGACACCGGCAGCTCTACCGCCGCACGTTCTGGAACGCGCGGACGTGCGATCAGCGATCGCGAACCACGACTTCGGCGAGGTCTTCAGGCTCGCCAAGATCCACGGAAACGTCAGCTACGCCAAGATCGCCGAGGCCGTCAGCTACAAGCGCGAGCACATCGGGAAGATGGCCCGGCCCGACACCGACGGCAAGGGCGTCCGCCCACGGATCACCCAGTTTCAGAAGATCCTCGAAGTGCTGGACGGCCTACGCATCCCCGGCCATCTCGCAGGAGTCGCCCCACGCCCGTGGGAGCTGGAACAGCAAGCCAGCCCGTCCCCGACAGACGACCCGAGCGCACTGATCGCACAGGGCGGCACAGGCCTATGGGACATCGCCGAGATGCTCAGGCGAACCGAGATGTCCAGCATCAACAGCGCGGCTCTGGAGTCGATCGAACAGGGCATCGACCAACTGGCCCGTGCCTACCCTTACGCCGATGCCGACTACCTGCACGAGCGCACCCGCAACGGGCTCCAATACGTCACCAAGCAGCTCGAAGGCCGAACGACCCTCCGCCAGCACCGGGAGCTTCTCGTCGACGCTGGCTGGCTGTTTCTGCTGAACGCGTGCGTCCAGTACGACCGAGGCCAGCGAGAAGCCGCGAACCTCAGCAAGGCCGCAGCGCTCCGCATCGGCCAAGAGGCCAGCCACGGCGAAATCATGGCGTGGGCATGGGAGATCGAGGCTTGGTTCGCCCTCACCCAGAGCCGCTGGCAAGACATGCTCGACGCCGTTGAAGCTGGACACGTCGCCGACCAGGCTCACTCTGTCGGCGTGCAGCTATACGCCCACAAAGCCCGCGCCGCCGCCCGCATGGGAGACGCACGCTTGGTCCGCGACTCCCTGGACGCTGGACGCGCCCGCTTGGACCGCCTTCCCCGGCCGGATCACCCGGAACACCACTTCATAATCGATCCGGACAAGTGGGACTTCTACGAGATGGACGCCTACCGACTGCTCGGTGACGACGAGCGGGCCGCCACTCACGCCCGATCGGTGATCCGTATCAGCACTGGCCCAGAGGGAACCGAGATCTCCCCCATGCGCGCCGCAGAGGCCCGCCTCACCCTCGGAGTCGCCGCCGCCCGCACTGGCGAGATCGAGGAAGCGATCGGCATGGGCACCAGAGCCCTTGAAGCCGACCGCAAGTCCCTCCCGTCGTTGCTTTTGGTCGCCGACGAGTTGGACAAGGAACTCCGCTCGCGCTACCCCCGCGAGCCGGCCACGCGCGACTTCCACGAACGGATCACAACCATCAAGCGAGGCGCAGTCAGGCCCGATCTTCCTTTTTGAGCACTCTTCATTTGTCGATAAACTCAAAAAGCAGAACATACGTCATGCGACGCGCGCCCGAAACTCCCGGATCCAAAGAAATCCACTTTCCGGACTATTGAATCTTCACGAAGAGCATCATTTCAGCGAACCGAACATGGCATCAATACTTCGGTCCGTAGTAGATTCAACCAATTTATCGGTGAGGGATTTTGAACTGACTCCCTCCCTCGTCACCTCTCGGTATCCATCGCTGGATTGCACTTCCAGCCAATACTCGTAAGCCTGATCCAACTCAGGAGTTCTAACGGACACTCCCAACGCCTCGGCAGCCGCTATCACATCACTGGTCGCATCTTCACAATCCCCGACGCTAATCGCCTCTCTAGCTTTCAATACCTCCCACCCCTCGACCGTGTTGAGGAATTCTGCACGCAGTTCATCAACCCTCTCCTCTTGGCCAGAAACGTCCGGCAGGTTGGGGATGTCGAAAATGTTGAAGGCAATCTCGAAATCGGCCGGCCTCTCCAATTTACTCAGTGCAATTCCAAGAGCGCGATCTCTCAAATGAATTAGACATGTCTCATCAACTCCAACTTTTGCAAGATAGAGTATGATTTCTCGCTCAGAATCAAGATCGACTCCTTCGACCGGGGCACTAAATAGCCTTTCTCGACATCGATCCTGAACCCGCCCAATTTCTTCCGTCATGGGCAGGCCGCCATCAACCCTGTCATTCATCCGAAGGATCTGAAGATCTCGCGCTCGGATTGACATCTCACTCTTCTCTACCCCCTCTCGCCCGAAAATTCCATTCGAGACCCAATAGCAGGTTCGTTGCGTGCGGGTGCGAGCGAGCCCGACCGCGAATCTATCCAAATCGAGGGATTGAATGTCAACACCTTGGGACGGATAGCCGCGCCCTGCAAAAAGAGTATCCAGTAGATAGTCTGCACCAAATCGACTCTGCCCCAAGTTCCATACGGTCTGAAGCTGCTCAAAAAAAACGCAACTTTCTATGACTTCGTTAATTTCGTCGGGCCGTGTGGACAGATACCGGTAGATGTAGTCACTGAACGACGGGTTTGCGAAGTACACGAGGGGAATGGACCCTGCAGTTCCCCCTTCCGGATCCGTGGTTGCGACACTGCCCATGACCAAAAAGGTTCCCTGGAGACGCTTGAGAGCCAGCATCAGCTTCCTATGAGGAAGACTCACTCCTCGATGCATAGACTCATATTCCCGGAGAGCTACCTCAAGATCTTTCACGGATACTCTAGACTGGAAGGTCGCCAAGACGACCAGCACATTTCTCTCAATTTCGGAGAGCTGCTCTTCGAAGATTGTTTCCCAAAGGCTGCTTGGATCCCTCAACGAAGACTCTGCGTAATCCGCGAAACTTGACACCAGGCCCTGCCGTTCAGTAAATGTTGCAACCATCAACTCGATCAACCGAGGGTTGTAATTCGCATGCTCTATTAGCTTGCGGTATCGACGGCCTTCAAGAACCGACACGCGGGCAGATTTCGACAAGCTTGAAAAGTAGATGTGGTTGTAGAGGATATGCGCTCGCTGATGCTTGCTATAGTGGCGAATGTCGAGAATGAACTTTCCGTCATCTAGGGAAGTGGCTCGGCGAAGCGGCTCATATATTTGTTCTGCTTGTTGGAGAATGTACTCGCGCGTCGTGAGGATCAAGAGCTTATCCGGCACGGCCTGAACTCTCTTAATCACTTGAACAAGTCGGCTGTCTTCATTCTTGTTCATTTTGTCAACCAGCGAGTTCTGTCCTAGAAAGTCATCATAGAAGAAGACCTGCTTTTCCCCTCGTCTCCACACTCTATCAATTTCCGCCACATCTTCAGATGCAACGTGCACGCTCCAACCGTCTGCCAAATAGTGCAGCAGAAGCATCTCCGCTAGCGTGGTCTTACCGATTCCGGGTTGCCCAGAGATCAAACAGGTTCTATGTCTTTTCAGAATATTTTGCGCATGGGGGAAAGCGTCGCTCGGAACATATAGCTGCGCCCTGGCCTGCATGTGGTCAACGAGACCGGAACTTCTCTCGTAGATCTCTGAATGCAATAGCCTTTGAAGTACTGCGGTCGAGGTGATCCACAGCTTGAAATTATTCTGCTCGACCTCGGGGTGAAGTCGGAGATAGTTCTCTATGTCGTCTAGTCCCCAGATGTCGTTTTCTGCCAGCTTGACACCTCTGAAGGTCCTAGATATCTCACGCTTATTTGCCCGAGTTAGAGATGCTGTAGTGACAAGAATATATCGCACGGTAAACCTACCTGAGACTTTCTCGGCCTCTTTGGCTAGCTGTGCTTTAATGTCAACATAACGCTTTCCGGGCGTGTGCTTGCATTGAACGACAAGCTGTTCCCCAGCATCGCGATATAGCCTCACGTCGACTCCACCATCCCGGCCAGGAGGAAATGTCTCAAGCCGGAGACCTGTTTCCTTTTGGAGGAGATCTCGGACAAGTACTTCAAAGTCGTACGGCGACAAATCGCTGTAGTTCCTGGCCATGTCACCATGATGCTCGCAACAGGCCGGTTCGACACATGTTTCGACTCATCGCCTATGCATGCACGCACCCATGGTCCTCATGGATGGCGTGCGGCATCACGCGTACCCAGGGAAGCCCTATCAGGAGGGAGCATCAAACCCGCACGTTCGCGCCAGGTCTCTCCGAGACCACCCTGGGGCTCCTGTCCATGGTGCCTGAACGGTGCCCAGCCGGGTTGCCGCCGGGAACGGGACGCGAGCAAAGCCGTCCCTCCCTCCCGAACGTCAAATGATCACGCGATCAAGACCGGAGCAGAGTGGTCCTCGCCCCAGGCCCAAGCTGTCTGGCGATCATCAAACTAAAGGCTTCTTCCCACTGTTACTTGCTTGGGGCCAAGCGCCCATCAGCGGGTAATGACCAACATCAACTGTTATCTCGGGTGAGAAATGAGCGTCAGGCGTGCTGACCGAACTAACTCATGCGTCTTCGCAGGTCAGTTGGGGTTTCTGCTAGCTTCCCGCTATGCCCGGTGAACAACGTCCCGACAGGGATCTGAAGAACTTTGTGCTACCTGAGTTAGGTAGACGGAGAGTGATGACGGATGGGTAGGGACGCCTCAACGGCACCCACCAATCAGGGTGGTCTTCAGCTCACTGGCACCGGGGATGGCAAGTCAGGCACACGGTCACTACCTGCAGCACCCCGGATGCGGAAGACGCCGGAACGGACCTCCTCAGAGCGGCGACGGATATCCGCATACAACTCGGCTGGCCAATCTGTACGTGTTGACCAGATGCACCACGACAGGTCGGCGTGGGTCAGGTCAGCGCTGGATAGTTTGGCATCGGTTAGGTCGGCGTAAGTTAGGTCGGCGGAGCTCAGGTCGGCGTCGGTCAGGTTGGTGTAGACGAGCTTGGCCCCGTGCAGATCGGCGCCGGGGAGCTTCGCACTGGTCAGGCCAGCGCCCCCAAGGTTGGTGCCGGGAAGCTTCGCGCCGGTCAGGTCTCCGCGAAAGAGGTCGGCGGAGCTCAGGTTGGCGTTCGTCAGGTCAGCTTCAGCGAGATTGGCGCGGGTCATTTTGGCGGAACTCAGGTCGGCGTGGGTCAGATCCGCGCCGTTCATGTTGGCATCGAGCAAGGTCACGCCGTGGAGCTTGGCGCCATTCAGGTCGGCGTGGGTCAAATTGACCCTGTACATGTTGGCGCCATAAAAGTCAGCGCCGGTCAGGATGGCGTTGTTCAACCTGGCGCGGGTCAGATTCGCGTTGGTCAATATGGCACCAGTCAGATCGGCGGATCTCAGGTCAGCTTGCGTTAGGTCGGCGCCGTTCAGATTGGCGTTGGCCAGGTTGGCGCCAGCCAGGTTGGCTTGGAACAGGTTGGAGTCGCTCAGATCGGTGCCGCCCAGGTGAGCGTTGGCGAGGAAGGCGTGGGACAGGTCTGTGCCCCGCAGATCTCCGTGGATCAAGGCTGCTGGCACAGCCGGCCCATGTGGTTGGATCGGCGGCTTTTCCTCGCCCTGTCTGAGCGACAGAAAGACGGGGTCTGTCCGTGTCATGAGAGACCCGAGACGTGCGCGCCGGGTGGCCGCATACAGCGGAACGACCGAGAAAACGGGATGGGTTCGAGTGAGGAGTGACCAGAGCTGAGCGATGGCGGAGTTAGTGCGCATCAGGGGGTACCCCTTGCGCTGGCGGTTCCACGGGAGCCTCACTAGGTGGAACCGCCTGGCGGCGGAGCCATTCGATGGTCTTTGGCGCCGCGACGCCCGCGGCGGCTGCTCCAAAGCCACCCGAGATCTGATGTCCCGAGCTGAGCACTGTAGCTACGCCGAGTCCGAGCGCGATCCGGAGGAAAGCCGCCAACAGATAGATCCCGAGTCCAGGCCCATTCTGAACGTTCCACGGCAGGTTCCGCTTGTCCTGGAGAACGCGGAGAAGGTCGGCAAGTTCCACTAGCAGAGAGCCAGTCGCGCCCCACAGGGCTGCCTGCCACCACTCCATCAATCACTCCCTCGGCCGGTGTCCTACCTCCGCTTTGCATGTCTCCAAGCTTGTGTGACGACGGGGCCATCAGCGCCTGCGCGTGCTCGCTGAGGAGGCTAGCAGCATGATCGTCTACGCCCCAGGAGCCGCGCCAAAGACGGAGAGCGTCTATGACGCGTTACTCAGTGCGAAATTCGTCGCCTCTCGGCTGCGAATACGCGACACCTGAACATGCGACCTCACCAGTCCCGCGGCCGGACGTCAGTCAACCTCTATGGCAGTAGTTCAGAGAAGGCACATCAGGCACGTGACTGCTCGTGAAACTGGACCGCGCCCCAGACGGCTGCCTAGCTAGACAACGGATCCGATGGTTACCAGTACGGTCCCGAACGCAGCGAACCAAAGGCCCACCGCCTCCTGGACCAGGCCATCCGCCATGGCCGAGTCGATGTCCTTGCGGAGCTGGTCGGCCTTCTCATTCACTGCCCCGCCGAGGTGGCTGACTGCATCGCGGCGCTCTCGGCCCTCCCCGGCCACGCTCTCCCTGAGGTGGCCCACCTCCTTCTGGAGCCAGATCACCCGTTCCACAAGGAACTGCTCACGCTGGGGGGCGGTGGCGTCGGGCGCAGGCGCCGCCACCACGGTCGCATTGAAGGCCGTCCCGGCTACATCCGCCTCAATGACCATCGTGGCGGTTTCTGCAACAGGCGGCAGAGGCTTGAAGATCCGACTTAGGGGACCGAGCCATTCCTTCGTCTGGTTCCATGCCCCGAGCCGTTCTCGTCCATGTTTCAGCCTGGTTCTGCGGACACCGATGCCCGCGGCTCCTAGGCCGGCGAGCTGAAAGCATCCGCCGATGACGATAAGGACAGTGCCAGCGGCCATAAATAGACGGTAAGGGTGAAGCAGCAGCCCACGCGGCAGACACAACTCAAAGGCAGCCACGCGGCCGAACCGGGCACCAGCGTTCTTACCTCGTAGACGACCGAGCTTCTGACCAGCGGGGACACGCCTACCTTGCGCCTGGTGTCCGAGCTGGGATTCCGGGGCCGCCACGCGACGGCCAGGCGGCCGGCGACATACCGCAGCGCCCACTCGGCGCCTCCTGTTGCTGCTGGCCCATGGCGCACTCGGGGCATCAGTAAGAACAGTGTTACCAGCCGCAAGAGGCGGTCAGCCAGCCGTCGGGCCCGCGCCCACCTCGACCGCCGAAATTCAACGGCGTACGTCCCAAGAGCCGTGCCAGCATCGGCTCGTGACTCATGAGAGCGAAGACAACAGGCTGGTGCGGTTGCTGGAGAGCGACGACGACATGCTCTTTCGGCTGCTGGGGCTGATGGTGGTCCAGGCCGGTTACCTGGAGTGCGCAGTCGGGGAGCTGGCGGCGGAACTCACGGGTGAGGACCGGGAGGGCCCGATCCTCTCGAAGGCGCCGTCCCAGAACATCGCCACGTGCAAGGCCGAAGCAGTGCGGCAGGAGACTCCAGAGCGGTGTTCGGCCCTTGGCGCCATTCTCGACAAGTGCACGGCTGCGTTCGAGCGCCGCCACCAGTACGTGCACGGCCACTGGATCTACACGATCGGTGGGGCCGTGCCCAAGAGGAATACGTGGCGGGTCCGGAGGAACGGTGACGTGCTGGAAAAGGCCATCAGCGCGGAAGACCTGCAGGAGCTCGTGGACACGATCAGTCACCTCTCTGGTGAGGTGTACCACTGGATGGGCGAAGACTGACCGACCGATGGCCTGGTGCGCGAGATGAAGTGGGACGCGGCGCCTGGCCTCCACGACCGTCATCCGGGCAGTGGTGGATTGGACAGGCTGATCAACTCCGCGGCCTGATCCCCAGTGAGACGGTTGTACGTGAGCAGAGTCGAGGCCAGGGCGCAGACCTTGCCCCAACTCGTGGTCAACAGCCGGTCAGCAGAGTCTTGATGGCACCAGTAGTCACGAAGAGGGTGACCGGTGCCGTACTCGATCTCCTGCCCGTAGAAGGCCAGCAGATTCCGGGCCTGGACTTGATCGTCAAGACCGCCGAGTTCTACGGCGAAGGACCGCGTATCGGTCATCTCCACTCCCGCCTCACGAAGCCACGCGATCTCCGCCCGCACGCCGCCCGCCAGCACGATCAATGCCTGTTCCAGAGGCGCATGCCAAAGCTGTTGGCCGAGCCCCTCATTGGCGCCAGCGAAGCCCTGCGGATGTCCGCAGCCAGACGCGATGGGATCGGTGCTCACTCGGACCGCAGGAACGTGGACACCCTGGATGAGGGCGAGGGCGGCGTGTCCGGCCTCGTGGAAGGCGGTCGCCTCGCGGCCGCTGATGTCCGCGGGTAAATCAAGTCCGCCGGCCGTGCAGCACCATTCCGGCGGTGCAGCGTACCGGGTGAAGCCTGAGAGTCCGTCCTCACCGGGCCTGGCGATCGAGACGTACTGAGGTATCGGGGGCGTCGTCATGGCGACAGTCTGTGGTGACCGAGTCGGCACGGCAAAGCGCCCGTTTGCGGCTGGTGGCACTGCTCTTTCCGACCTCCGCACTCCCGTGATGCGGCACGTCGTCCCGAACGGGAGTGCAGGAAACGGTTCGACCGAACCACTTCGTGTACACGCTGACCCGCTCCGAACGCGCGTGCAGGAAGTGTTTCGACCGAAACACCTTCCTTGAGCATGCCAAGCCGTACTTGCCTAACTTGCCTGCCCCCGCGATCAGTGGCCTGAGCTGGGCAAAGAGGCTTCGCCCCCTAGATAACGGCCGCCGCAAACTGTCAGTAGCTGGCAGTGCGATCAAAGCTGGTGATGTTGAGCTTGACGCCCTTCACCGTCTTGAGCGTCGTGGGGTACTCACCCTGGGCGGTCTGGCCAGGCTGCACGTTGGTGTCCAGCTGCGAACCGTTCACCAGTCGGGTGCCGCTGGCGTCGACTGCCTCCCAGTCCCATGAGTAGTTGGACTTCTCGCTGCTGTTGTTCTTGATCGTCCAGGTGATCCAGATATTGGTGATACCGGCTGCTGAGCGGTCGTCCAGTTGGAAGCTGACGAGGTCTGCTCGTTCGCCGTTGCCCTGGGGTTCCTGCTTCGTCTCTTGCGGCGTGTTCTCAGCCGTGGTCTTGCTGGGCGCAGGCGTGGTGCTCTCATCGCCATTGTCCGACGCGACCACCATCACGACCACGATGATGACGACCACCGCGGCCAAGGCGCCTGCGCATCCCCAGACACAGCCACGGCCCCGTCGCTTCTTCTGCGGAGGCCCAGCCGGAGGTGCCCACTGCCCTGGAGGAGGACGGTCATCACCTGGGCGCCCCCACTGAGGACCGCTCGATGGAGGCCCGCCCGCAGGTGGCTCACTCGCTGGCATGCCTGCCTCCTCCGTAGCGGATATCGCCACGGTAGGAAGCCAGCGAGCAGCCCGCGAACGGAGAGCAGCCACTCAGGCGACAGCCACCGAGTACGGCTCTCTCCCGGGCCGTCAGACCCTCAGACCCACTCCACCTCGGAATCGACAGTCGTCGAGCCTCCAGGAGGCGGCAGCGGCGTTCTCGGCGTCTTCTGCACGATCCCCTGGCGTCTGGCCTGAGCGCCGAGCGCCCTGAGGACGGCAGCCGCCTCTTCCTCGCTGCCGTCTCCCAGGGCCTCTGCAAGGCGCCCCAACGCCTCACTCACGTCAGTGCGTGTGCCCGCTGGTCGCAGCGTCCTTCTTGACCGTCAGCGGCAGGAGCTTCTTCCCGCTGTCACTTACTTGTGGCCAAGTATCCATTGCCGGACACACCCCACAATCGAAGCACGGCGTCCAGCGGCAGTCCTCGACCTCGGTCTCGTCGAGGGAGTCCTGCCAGTCCTCCCAGAGCCAGTCCTTGTCGAGGCCGGAGTCCAGGTGGTCCCAGGGCAGGACCTCCTCGTACGTGCGTTCGCGCGTCGTGTACCAGTCGACGTCGACGCCCATCGCGGGCAGCGTCTTCTCGGCGCAGGCCATCCACCTGTCGTACGAGAAGTGCTCGCGCCAGCCGTCGAAGCGGCCGCCGTCCTCGTAGACGGCGCGGATGACGGCGCCGATGCGGCGGTCACCGCGGGAGAGGAGGCCCTCGACGATGCCGGGCTTGCCGTCGTGGTAGCGGAAGCCGATGGAGCGGCCGTACTTCTTGTCGCCGCGGATCTTGTCGCGGAGCTTGGTGAGACGGGCGTCCGTCTCCTCCGCCGACAGCTGCGGCGCCCACTGGAACGGCGTGTGGGGCTTGGGGACGAAGCCGCCGATCGAGACCGTGCAGCGGATGTCGTTCTGGCCGGAGACCTTGCGGCCCTCGGCGATGACGTTCATCGCCATGTCGGCGATCTGGAGGACGTCCTCGTCGGTCTCGGTGGGCAGGCCGCACATGAAGTACAGCTTCACCTGGCGCCAGCCGTTGCCGTACGCCGTGGAGACCGTACGGATCAGGTCCTCTTCCGAGACCATCTTGTTGATGACCTTGCGCATGCGCTCGGAGCCGCCCTCGGGGGCGAAGGTCAGGCCCGAGCGGCGGCCGTTGCGGGTCAGCTCGTTGGCCAGGTCCACGTTGAAGGCGTCCACGCGGGTGGAGGGGAGGGAGAGGCCGATCTTGTCCTCCGTGTAGCGGTCCGCCAGACCCTTGGCGATCTCGCCGATCTCCGAGTGGTCCGCGGAGGAGAGGGACAGCAGGCCCACCTCCTCGAAGCCCGTCGCCTTCAGGCCCTTCTCCACCATGTCGCCGATGCCCGTGATCGAGCGCTCGCGCACCGGGCGGGTGATCATGCCCGCCTGGCAGAACCGGCAGCCGCGCGTGCAGCCGCGGAAGATCTCCACCGACATGCGCTCATGGACCGTCTCGGCCAGGGGGACCAGCGGCTGCTTGGGGTAGGGCCACTCGTCCAGGTCCATGACGGTGTGCTTGGACACGCGCCACGGGACACCCGACCTGTTGGGGACCACGCGGGCGATACGGCCGTCGGCGAGGTACTCGACGTCGTAGAACGCCGGGATGTAGATCGAGCCCGTCTTCGCGAGGCGGAAGAGGACCTCCTCGCGGCCACCGGGGCGGCCCTCCGCCTTCCAGGCGCGGATGATCTCGGTCATGTCGAGCACGGCCTGCTCGCCGTCACCGATGATCGCCGCGTCGATGAAGTCGGCGACCGGCTCGGGGTTGAAGGCGGCGTGGCCGCCGGCCAGCACGATCGGGTCGTCGAGCGTGCGGTCCTTGGACTCCAGCGGGATTCCGGCCAGGTCGAGGGCCGTCAGCATGTTCGTGTAGCCCAGCTCCGTGGAGAAGGACAGGCCGAACACGTCGAACGCCTTGACCGGGCGGTGCGAGTCCACCGTGAACTGCGGGACCCGGTGCTCGCGCATCAGCTCCTCCAGGTCCGGCCAGACGCTGTAGGTGCGCTCGGCGAGCACGCCCTCGCGCTCGTTCAGGACTTCGTAGAGGATCATGACGCCCTGGTTGGGCAGTCCGACCTCGTACGCGTCGGGGTACATGAGCGCCCAGCGGACGTCGCAGGACTCCCAGGGCTTGACCGTGGAGTTGAGCTCGCCGCCGACGTACTGGATCGGCTTCTGCACATGCGGGAGCAGAGCTTCGAGCTGCGGGAACACCGATACAGCGGCTTTGGCAGGCATCTCGCGACTTTCGTGAGCGATCGGAAGCGATCTGAACGGACAGGGGTGACCATCTAGCCTAACGCGGTCACGGTGGCCCCTCGTACGAACAGACCGCCCTTCCCGTACGGCCGGACCACCATCGTCCGTACGGCCGGACCGCCAATCGTCCGTACGGTCAGACCCCCATCGCCTGCTCGATCGTCTCCCACTCCTTCGGCAGCGCCGCCTCCACAAGCTCCGCCCGCCGCTCCTCGCGCCCGTACAGCACCCCGTAGGTGAAGGCGCTCTCCCCCGCCGCGTGCGCGACCGCGGACAGCTCGCGCAGGGTCTGCCGGGCCATGACGCTGTCCTGGTGCTCCCCGAGCAGGTTCTGCAGGGCCTTCATGGACTTGACCAGCTCCTTGGCCGGCTTGCCCAGGGCAGGATGGGCCGCCTCCGCCGCGTAGCGGGTGCGCTTGGTCTTCTTGCGGGCCTCGTGGATGGCGATGTCCCGGTCGGTGCCGGGTTCCAGGTCCAGCGCCTGCTCGATGAGCGCGGTGACCTTCCCGAAGTCCTTCCGTACGGCCTTGGTGAGCACCTTGCCGGGCTGCTTCCCGGCCGCCTTCGACAGGGGAGGGTCGGCGAGCAGCGCGTCCACGGCGTCGAGCAGGGCCAGATAGCGGTGGGAGTCCAGAACGCCGATCAGCCTGGCGCTCGCCCCGCCCGGTTTGTCGCCCGCCCAGCGGCTCAGCCGCTCGGCGATCGGTCCGGAGACCAGCGTGTGCGGCACCTCGTCGAGTGCCGTGCGCAGGCGTTCGTTCAGCACCTCGCGGTCCCGGTCCACGCCCAGCTCACCGGCCAGCCACTTCAGTTCGTCGCCGATCGGGTCGGTGACGGCCCGGTCGAGGACCTTGCCGTACGACTTGAAGGTGCTGCGCATCCGGCGGGTGGCGACCCGCATGCTGTGCACGGAGTCCTCGGCGTCCTGGCGTACTGCGGGGTCCGTCTCGACGATCGCGTCCCGCTGGGCGCGGACGTACGCGAGCACGTGGTCGGCGGCGGTCACGGGGTCCTCCAGGGGCCCGGGGTCGGGCCTCTTCGGGGCGGTCTCGGCCAGGGCCCGCGCGAGCTTCGACGCCGACTTCGAGGGCCGTACACCCGCCTTGCGCAGCCGCTTCTCCACCTTGTCGAGGAAGGCCGGGTCGCCGCCGTCGGCGAGCTCCACCTCGATCTCGGTCCACTGGGCGCTGCCGTCCCCTCCCAAGAGCCGCTCCGCCTGTACGGCGTCCTCGCTGATCTCGGCGAGGAGGCGGCCCTCCGTGTCGAGGAGTTCACGCACGTCCCGCGCCGAGCTCAGCCGGACCACGGGCAGCAGCTCGGCGTTCCGGACCCGGGAGCGCAGCAGCCCCGCGAACTCGTCGGGGAGGGTGTCGGAGAGCGGGGCCTGGATCT
Source organism: Streptomyces sp. SAS_270 (assembly GCF_052543295.1). Lineage (NCBI taxonomy): Bacteria > Bacillati > Actinomycetota > Actinomycetes > Kitasatosporales > Streptomycetaceae > Streptomyces > Streptomyces sp. SAS_270. The sequence continues at coordinate 88,407 of NZ_JBMNDS010000008.1, read as the reverse complement.
CGTCGCGCACGCCCTGGGCGACGGGGAACTTCAGGTGCCAGCCCGCGTCCGAGCCACCGGTGCGGCGGCGCAGGGTGATCGAGGACGCGGCGAGGCGTTCGTCCGCGGTGTCGTAGTAGGTGGCGTCGAGTTCCATGACGCCCTTGTCCAGGACGGTCTCGACGCCGGCGACACCGGTCAGGTCGGGCAGCCCGCTCTCGTCGGATTCGTACTTGCGCTCGATTTCGCGCTTCGTCTCCGCCATGACATGAATCTAGTGGTTGCGGGGCCCTGTGGGCAGGGCCCCGCAGCCCGCGCCGCGACATCGTCCGGCCGCGCCGCGCCGCGCGGCCGCGCCGTCCACCACCGGTTACGCCGACATCGGCCGCTGCACCCTGATCGACTGGAGCAGTCCGACGGCCACCCATACGGCGAACATCGAGGATCCGCCGTAGGAGACGAAGGGCAGTGGCAGACCGGCGACCGGCATGATGCCCAGCGTCATGCCGATGTTCTCGAAGGCCTGGAAGGCGAACCAGGCGATGATGCCGGCGGCGACGATCGTGCCGTACAGCTCGGTGGTCTCGCGGGCGATGCGGCAGGCGCGCCACAGGATGATGCCGAGCAGGAGAAGGATCAGTCCGGCGCCGACGAAGCCGAGTTCCTCGCCCGCGACCGTGAAGACGAAGTCCGTCTGCTGTTCGGGGACGAACTGGCCGGTGGTCTGCGAGCCGTGGCCGAGGCCGGTGCCGAAGAGACCGCCGGAGCCGATCGCGATGCGGGCCTGGTTGGTGTTGTAGCCGACGCCGGCCGGGTCGAGGTCGGGGTTGGCGAAGGCGGCGAAGCGGTTGATCTGGTAGTCGTCGAGGAGGTGCAGCTGCCAGATCGAGACGGCGCCGAGCGCGCCCGCGCCGAGCAGGCCGAAGACCCAGCGGTTGGAGGCGCCGGAGGCGAGCAGCACGCCGAGCACGACGACGACGGCGACCATGATGGTGCCGAGGTCGGGCATGAGCAGCACGACCAGCATCGGGACGGCCGCGAGGCCGAGTGCCTGGAGCACGGTGCGGTGGTCGGGGTACTGCCTGTCGCCTGCGTCCACCCGGGCGGCGAGCAGCATCGCCATGCCGAGGATGATCGTGATCTTGGCGAACTCGGCGGGCTGGAGCGACAGTCCGCCGAGGGCGAGCCAGTTGCGCTGGCCGTTGATCGTCGCGCCCAGCGGGGTGAGCACCAGCAGCATCAGGAAGACGGAGGCGCCGTAGAGGATCGGTACGGCCGTGCGCAGGGTGCGGTGGCCGAGCCAGATCGTGCCGACCATCAGGCCGAGGCCGATGCCGGCGTTCATGAGGTGCCGGATCAGGAAGAAGTACGGGTCGCCCTGGTTGATCTCGGTGCGGTTGCGGGTCGCGGAGTAGACGAGCGCCGAGCCCATCAGGGAGAGCGCGACGGCCGCGAGCAGCATCGGCCAGTCGAGTCGGCGGGTCACCGAGTCGCGGGCGAAGAGCCGGGTCCAGCCGGCGCGTTCGGGTCCGTAGCCGGAGACGGAGAAGTTGTTCGCGCCGGTCATGGGGTGAGCCTCCGCCGCTTCTTCGGACGGGCAGTACGCCTTCGGGTGTCGCGGTTGGGGGTGGTCGGTGACGGGGTGGTCGCCGGCGTCTGCTGGTCGCCCGCGGCGTCCTCGCTCTTCTGGCCGGCCACGAGGTCCTTGGCCGGGTCCTTGGAGACCTTCGGGGAGTCGATCGAGCCGTCGGTCTGGATCTTCGGCAGGCTCTTCTGCGGGGTGGGCAGCAGGCCCTTCTTGCTGTCGACCGAGCCGTCGGCCTGGACGCCGTACAGGGCGCTGTAGATGTTGCGCACGGCCTCACCGGAGGCGCCGGAACCCGTACCGGCCTGGGCGATCGTCATGACGATCGTGTAGTCCTTGCTGTACGTGGCGAACCAGGACGTCGTCTGCTTGCCGTAGACCTCGGCGGTACCGGTCTTGGCGTGCAGCTCGATCTTGTCCTGCGGCCAGCCGCCGAACTTCCAGGCCGCGGTACCGCTGGTGATGACGCCGGCGAGGGCCTTGTCCATGCCCTTGACGGTGGCCTGACTGATCGGCAGCTTGCCCTTGGCCTTGGGCTTGATCTCCTGGACGGTCCTGCCGTCGGCGCTGACGATCGCCTTGCCGATGGTCGGCGTGTGGACCGTGCCGCCGTTGGCGATCGCCCCGTAGATCATGGCCTCCTGGATCGGGGTGACGAGGGTGTCGCCCTGGCCGATGGAGTAGTTGATCGAGTCGCCCTCGCGCATCTTGTTGCCTTCGAGGCAGTTCTCGTACGCGATCTTCTCTACGTAGGTGCCGTTCTTCTTGCCGGTCCTGCACCAGCCGTCCTTGTTGGCCTTCCAGTAGCTCTGCTTCCACTGGCGGTCGGGGACGCGGCCGGTGACCTCGTTGGGGAGGTCGACGCCGGTCTCCTTGCCGAGGCCGAACTGGTGGGCGGTCTTGTAGAAGTAGTCCTTGGGCTCACCCTTCTTCGGGTTGATGCCGCCGTCCTTCTTCCACTCGCGGTCGGCGAGGCCGTAGAAGACGGTGTCGCAGGAGACCTCCAGGGCGCGGCCCAGGGAGATGGGGCCGAAGCTCTCGCCCTCGAAGTTCTTGAAGACCTGGCCGCCTACCGAATACGAGCTGGTGCAGGGGTAGCCGCCGTCCCACTCGTAGCCGGCCTCGACCGCGGCGGCCGTGGAGACCACCTTGAACGTCGAACCGGGCGCGGACTGACCCTGTATGGCCCTGTTGAGCAGCGGGTAGTCGGAGTCCTTGCCGGTGAGCTGCCGGTAGTCCTTGGCGGAGATGCCGCCGACCCAGGCGTTCGGGTCGTATGTCGGCGCGGACGCCATGGCGACGATCCGGCCGGTCTTGGCCTCCATGACCACGGCCGCGCCGGAGTCGGCCTTGTAGTTCTCGCCGGTGATCTTGTCGAACTGTTCGCGGGCCTTCTTCATCGCCTGGTTCAGCTCGTACTCGGTAATGCGCTGGACGCGGGAGTCGATGCTGGTGACGAGGTTGGAGCCGGGCTCGGCGGCGTCGGACTTGGCCTTGCCGATGACGCGGCCGAGGTTGTCGACCTCGTAGCGGGTGACGCCGGCCTTGCCGCGCAGCTCCTTGTCGTACTGGCGTTCCAGTCCGCTGCGGCCGACCTGGTCGGAGCGCAGGTAGGGCGAGTCGGTGTCCTTGGCCTTGGTGATCTCCTCGTCCGTGACGGGCGAGAGATAGCCGAGCACCTGCGCGGTGTTGGCCTTGCCGGGGGCGGCGTAGCGGCGTACGGCTTCGGGTTCGGCGGTGATGCCGGGGAAGTCCTCGGAGCGCTCGCGGATCTGCAGGGCCTGCTTGGCGGTGGCCTCGTCGGTGATCGGGATGGGCTGGTAGGGCGAGCCGTTCCAGCAGGGCTGCGGCGTCTTGGCGTCGCACAGCCGGACCTTCTGGATGACGTCGGCGGGCTTCATGGCGAGGACGCCGGCGAGCTTGGTGAGGACCGCCTTGCCGTCGTCGGCCATCTTCAGCAGGTCGGTGCGCGAGGCGGAGACGACGAGGCGGGTCTCGTTGTCGGCGATGGGCACGCCGCGGGCGTCGAGGATCGAGCCGCGGACGGCGGGCTGCACGACCTGCTGGACGTGGTTGCCGGATGCTTCCTTGGCGTACTCGTCGCCGTTGCGGATCTGGAGGTACCAGAGGCGGCCGCCGAGGGTGCCGAGGAGGGAAAGGACAAGAATCTGGATGACGACGAGCCTGATCTGAACCCGTGGGGTCCGTCCGGTCTCCGGGATATTCGTCACTGCTGCTGCCTCCCCCTCTCAGTGTGTGTACGAGGCATACGAGTACACGGCCAACCTGTGTGCGCAGGGGCCCGGCTGACGTGTCCTCACAGCCGCTTGACCCCCTTGATGCGTCCGGCGCGGGCCATTCGGGCCTTCGCCGCCTTCACGCGCAGGCCGCTTCTCTGGTTGCCGATGCGCAGGCCTGTGCCGGACGAGAGCCAGCCCGCGGAGACGTCCGTCTTCGCGGACGAACTGGTCTCGGCGAGGGGGTCGTTCTCGGCCCGCCGGGCGAGCGCCATGATCCCCGGGACCACGAAGGGCGCGAGCAGCAGGTCGTACAGCGCGGCGGTGAACAGCAGGCTGCCGAGGCCGACATGGCGGGCGGCGGTGTCGCCGACGAGGGCGCCGACTCCCGCGTACAGCAGGGTCGATCCGATGGCGGCGCCGACGACCACGGCCATGGGTCCGGTGGCGGACTTGATCTGGCCGTTCTCGGGTTTGATCAGCCCGGCGAGGTAGCCGATGACGCAGAGCACCAGGGCGTAGCGGCCCGCGGCGTGGTCGGCGGGCGGTGCGAGGTCGGCGAGCAGGCCCGCGGCGAAGCCGATCAGTGCGCCGCCGACGTGGCCGTAGACCATGGCGAGGGCGAGCACGGTCAGCAGCAGCAGGTCGGGGACGGCGCCCGGCAGGTGCAGCCGGGCGAAGACGCTCACCTGGATGACCAGGGCGACGACCACCAGGGTGGCGGACAGGAGCATCCGGTTGAAACGCATGGGATTCGGCTCCTACTGCTCTTGCTGCTGGCCGTCGATGGGTGCGTTCGCCGAGGGGGTGACCGTCACGGTCACGGTCGGCGTGGGGGTCGGTCTGGGCTTGGGTGGCAGCACCTCGTCGCGCGGGTCCCGCTTGGGCGCCGCGACGACGACGCCGACGATGTCGAGCTTGGTGAAGGAGACGTACGGCTTCACGTAGACCGTGCGGGTCAGGCCGCCGCCGGAGGGGTCGACGCGGGAGACCACGCCGACGGGGACGCCGGGCACGAACGGTTTGTCGGCCTGCGAGCCGAAGGTGACCAGCCGGTCGCCCTTCTCGATCTTGGCCTTGCCGTTGAGCAGTTCGACGCGCAGCGGGCGGTCGCCCTGGCCGGAGGCGAAGCCGAGTTCGTCGGTGGACTCCATGCGCGTGCCGACGGTGAAGTCGGGGTCGTTGGCGAGGAGCACGGTGGCGGTGCTCGGGCCGACGGTGGTGACGCGGCCGACCAGGCCGTCGCCGTTCAGGACGGTCATGTCGCGCTTGACGCCGTCGTTCGCGCCGACGTCGATGGTGACGGTCCAGGAGAAGCCCTGGGCCGCTCCTATGGCGATGACCTCGGCGCCCTTGATGCCGTACTGGCCCTCGCCCGCGACTTTGATCATCTTGTTGAGCTGCTTCAGGCGGCTGCGGTTGCGGTCGTCGCTGCCGAGCTTCGCCTTCAACGCCGCGTTGTCACGCTCCAGTTCGGCGATCCGGTCGTGCCGGCCGCCGGAGTCGCGGACGGCCGCGATCGCGTTGCCGACGGGGTCGACCGCGCCGGACACCCCGTTCTCGATCGGGCCGAAGACGGTCGCGGCGGCCTGTCGGGCACCGTCGACCGGTGAGTCCTCGCCACCTCTGATGTCCACCGTGATCAGTGCGAACGCGATGGCGATCAGCAGCACCAGGAGCAGCCGGCTCTCTCGTGTGTCCCTCACGTGCGGCGGCCGTGCCTTCCTCGTCGGAATTCGTGTGCCCCGGGCGAAGCGAAGCCCTTTGGTTGGCCTTGATCGCCGCTGGGGCCCTTTGGGGGAGCTTATGCCTCGGGATCAACGATCCGCCGCACGAGAAGGGATCATCTCGTACGGCGGAATCGAAGCGTTACGTCATCTGCGCGGCTGGGCGTCCAGTACCTGCTGGAGCGCCTCGAACTCCTCGACGCACTTGCCGGAGCCGAGCGCCACGCTGTCCAGCGGGTCCTCGGCGATGTGGATCGGCATGCCGGTCTCGCGGCGCAGCCGCTCGTCGAGGCCGCGCAGCAGGGCTCCGCCGCCGGTCAGAACGATTCCGCGGTCCATGACGTCGCCGGACAGCTCCGGCGGGCACTTGTCGAGGGTGGTCTTGACGGCGTCGACGATCGCGTTGACCGGTTCCTCAATGGCCTTGCGGACTTCGGCCGCGGAGATCACGACGGTCTTGGGCAGGCCGGACACCAGGTCCCGGCCGCGGATTTCGGTGTGTTCGTCATTGTCGAGGTCGTACGCCGAACCGATCGTGATCTTGATCTGTTCGGCCGTCCGCTCACCGAGAAGGAGGGAGTACTCCTTCTTGATGTGCTGGATGATCGCGTTGTCCAGCTCGTCGCCCGCGACGCGGATCGACTGAGCGGTGACAATACCGCCGAGCGAGATGACCGCGACCTCAGTGGTGCCGCCGCCGATGTCCACCACCATGTTGCCCGTGGCCTCGTGGACCGGCAGGCCGGAGCCGATGGCCGCGGCCATGGGCTCCTCGATGATGTGCACCTGCCGCGCGCCGGCCTGGGACGAGGCCTCGATGACGGCGCGGCGCTCGACACCTGTGATGCCCGAGGGCACACAGACGACGACACGCGGACGGGCGAGGTAGCGCCGCTTGTGGATCTTCAGGATGAAGTAGCGGAGCATGCGCTCGGTGATCTCGAAGTCGGCGATGACGCCGTCCTTCAGCGGACGCACGGCAACGATGTTGCCCGGCGTCCGCCCGATCATCTTCTTCGCCTCCGAGCCGACCGCGAGGATGCCACCGGTGTTGGTGTTGATCGCGACGACGGAAGGCTCGTTGAGTACGATCCCGCGACCCCTGACGTACACCAGCGTGTTGGCGGTCCCGAGGTCGACAGCCATGTCACGGCCGATGAACGACATTGAGTTCCCCATCAGGATTCGTCTGGCCTTCCCAAGTGGTGCTTTTGATGGCGTATTGGGACGGCGAAGTGGGTGCGGTGACGTGAAGGCTTCCATCGTAGACGCGCCTTCACGAACACTGCGCGAGGGTCTTCGCCATTGTCAGCAGATGATGCGCCGTCTCGCTTCTGGAGACGGGCGTTCGGGGGTAGGCGTTCCCCCGATCGGCACGCATATGCCAGGGGACGGCCGATTTTCCTCGGCCGTCCCCTGGTCAGACACGCGAGTGACGTGACGATCCCTCAGGAGTTCATCCGACGCGGACTCAGGCGCGGCCGGGGAAGAAGATCTTCAGCTCGCGCTCGGCGGACTCCTCGGAGTCCGAGGCGTGGATCAGGTTCTCGCGGACGATCACGCCGTAGTCGCCGCGGATGGAGCCGGGCGCGGCGGCGATCGGGTCGGTCGGACCGGCGAGCGCGCGCACACCCTCGATGACCCGATCGCCCTCCACGACAAGAGCCACGATCGGACCGGACGCCATGAACTCCACCAGCGGCTCGTAGAAGGGCTTGCCCTTGTGCTCGCCGTAGTGCTGCTCCAGCGTCTCCTGGTCCAGGGTGCGCAGCTCCAGCGCGGTGATCTGCCAGCCGGCCTTGCGCTCGATCCGGCCGATGATCTCGCCGGTCAGGCCGCGACGGACGGCGTCGGGCTTGAGCAGGACGAGGGTGCGCTGGGTCACGAGGTGGCTCCTTCAAATCACAGATGTGCGGAGCTCAGAGGCTACAGGGCGCGCCTGAGGGGCCCTGCGCGGAGTCAGGACTCCGGGTCACGGCCCCGAGCGCGCCCTCACGCCGGGCTCGCGGTGCCTTCGCTCCCGGCCTGCGGCTGCGTGTCGGCCTGGGTCTCCGCCATCGCCGCGAACCTGGCCTTGGCCTCGTCGATCTTGCGGCCGTAGTGCACCGACGCCCACCACAGGGCGGCGAAGATCGCGCCCATGAAGAACATGCTGGGCAGGAGGAACCCGGAGGCGATCAGCGCGATCTGCAGCGCCCAGCCGAGCTGGACGCCGCCGGGGCGGGTGATCACACCGCACAGCAGGATGCTCAGCGCCATCGCGATGCCGCTGACCGTCCAGACCGCGGTCATGGACAGGTCGGGGTCCTTCATGGCGACCAGTCCGGCGAAGCCGATGACGAAGAACTCGCCGATCAGGGTCGAAGCACAGAGCGTACGCACGACGGTCAGCCCCTTCCCAGGAGCAGCCGGGCCTCGCCGACGGTGATGACCGAGCCGGTCACAAGGACCCCGCCGCCGGCGAACTCGCCCTCTTCCTCGGCGAGGGTGATCGCGGCCTCCAGGGCGTCGTCGAGACGCGGTTCGACCTGGACCCGGTCGTCGCCGAAGATCTCGACGGCGATCCCCGCCAGCTCGTCCACGTCCATCGCGCGGTGGCTGGAGTTCTGTGTGATCACGACCTCGGCGAAGATCGGCTCGAACGCTTCGAGCAGGCCCCGTACGTTCTTGTCGCCGCTCGCCCCGACCACGCCGATGAGCCGGCTGAAGTCGAAGGCCTCACCGACGGCCTCGGCGGTGGCGCGGGCGCCCGCCGGGTTGTGCGCGGCGTCCAGCACGACGGTCGGCGAGCGTCGGACGACCTCCAGACGGCCCGGCGAGGAGACCTCGGCGAACGCCTTGCGGACGGTCTCGATGTCGAGCCGGTCGGCGCGCGCGGCACCGACCCCGAAGAACGCCTCCACGGCGGCGAGCGCCACGGCCGCGTTGTGCGCCTGGTAGGCGCCGTGCAGCGGGAGATACACCTCTTCGTACTCCCCGCCGAGGCCGCGCAGGGTCATCAACTGCCCGCCGACGGCGACGTTCCGGGCCACGACCCCGAACTCCAGCCCTTCCCGGGCCACGGTGGCGTCGACCTCGACGGCCTTCTTCAGCAGTACCTGGGCCGCGTCGACCGGCTGCTGGGCCAGGATCACGGTCGCGTCCTGCTTGATGATGCCGGACTTCTCCGTGGCGATCTCACCGTGCGTCTCGCCGAGCCGGTCGGTGTGGTCGAGGTCGATCGGCGTCACGACGGCGACATCGGCTTCGATGACGTTGGTGGCGTCCCAGCTGCCGCCCATCCCCACCTCGACGACGGCCACGTCGACGGGCGCGTCCGCGAAGGCCGCGTACGCCATGCCCGTGAGCACCTCGAAGAAGGAGAGCCGGTACTCCTGCTGGGTGTCGACCATCTCGACGTACGGCTTGATGTCCTCGTACGTCTCGATGAACCGCTCGGCCGGGATCGGCTCCCCGTCCAGGCTGATGCGCTCGGTGATCGACTGGACGTGCGGGCTCGTGTACCGCCCGGTGCGCAGTTCGAATGCGCGCAGCAGGGCCTCGATCATGCGGGCCGTCGACGTCTTGCCGTTCGTCCCCGTGATGTGGATCGAGGGGTACGCGCGCTGCGGCTCGCCCAGCACGTCCATCAGCGCGGAGATCCGGCTGACGGAGGGCTCCAGCTTCGTCTCGCCCCAGCGCCCGGCCAGCTCGGCCTCCACCGCCCGCAGGGCCTTGTCGACCTCCGGGTCGGCGGGCCGCGCGGGCACATCACCCTGCGGCGCACCGCCCTGCGTGCGCAGGGTACGGCTGCCTGCCTCGATCACCGCGAGATCGGGGTCACGCTCGGTCTCGTTGGCGACGATCTCGTCGAAGGAATCACTGTCGTCCGGGGGGAGCTCACTCACGGGGACAGTCTACGGAGCCGCACTGACACGTGCGGCTGCGGGCGCTTCTTCCCCTCCGGCGCCTGGGGGTATTCAGCCCGTCCGGCGTTTGAGGACGAGCGCGGCAGCGCGATCGGGTACGGGACGGGAAGGGGCGGAGGGGGTGAAGAAGCCACCCCGTCCGCCCCGCAGCCGCCTACGCGGGAGGCAACTGCTCCAGCTGGCGCTGGATCCGCGCGATGTCCTCGTCCGCCTTGGCGAGCCGCCCACGGATCTTGTCCACGACCTGGTCCGGCGCCTTCGCCAGGAACGCCTCGTTGCCGAGCTTGGCGTTCGCCTGGGCCTTCTCCTTCTCGGCAGCCGCGAGGTCCTTCGCAAGCCGCTTGCGCTCCGCGGCGACGTCGATCGTCCCGGACAGGTCGAGGGCGACCTGCGCCCCCGCCACCGGCAGGGTGGCGGTGGCCGCGAAGCCCTCGCCCTCCGGCTGAAGGCGCAGCAGCTGCCGGATGGCCGCCTCGTGCGGGGCCAGCGCGGTCCCGTCGAGGGTCAGCCGGGCCGGGACGCGCTGGCCGGGCTGGAGGCCCTGGTCGGCACGGAAGCGGCGGACCTCCGTGATGACCTGCTGGAGCGCCTCGATCTCGCGCTCGGCGGCGTCGTCACGGAAGCCACTGTCCTTCGGCCAGTCCGCGATGACGACGGACTCCCCACCCGTGAGGGTGGTCCAGAGCGTCTCCGTGACGAACGGGACGACCGGGTGGAGCAGACGCAGCGTCACGTCGAGGACCTCGCCCAGGACACGGCCGGACACCTTCGCCTGCTCGCCGCCCGCCATGAACGTCGTCTTGGACAGCTCGACGTACCAGTCGAAGACCTCGTCCCACGCATAGTGGTAGAGGGCGTCGGACAGCTTGGCGAACTGGAAGTCGTCGTAGAGCGCGTCGACTTCGGCGACGGTCTTGTTGAGCCGGGACAGGATCCAGCGGTCGGTCGCCGACATCTGCGACGGCTGCGGCAGCGGGCCCTCGACCGTCGCGCCGTTCATCAGCGCGAACCGCGTGGCGTTCCAGATCTTGTTGGCGAAGTTCCGGGACGCCTGGACCCAGTCCTCGCCGATCGGCACGTCGGTACCGGGGTTGGCGCCACGGGCCAGGGTGAAGCGGACGGCGTCGGAGCCGTAGGCGTCCATCCAGTCGAGCGGGTCGACGACGTTGCCGAAGGACTTCGACATCTTCTTGCCGCGCTCGTCACGGACGAGACCGGTGAGAGCGATCGTCTTGAAGGGGACCTCGCCGTCCATCGCGTACAGGCCGAACATCATCATCCGGGCGACCCAGAAGAAGATGATGTCGTGGCCGGTGAGCAGGACGTCGGTCGAGTAGAACTTCGCGAGGTCGGGGGTCTGCTCCGGCCAGCCCAGCGTGGAGAACGGCCACAGCCCGGACGAGAACCAGGTGTCGAGGACGTCGGTGTCCTGCTTCCAGCCCTCGGCCTCGGTGCCCGGCGGCTGCTCGTCGGGGCCGACACAGACGATCTGGCCCTCCGGCCCGTACCAGACCGGGATGCGGTGGCCCCACCACAGCTGGCGCGAGATGCACCAGTCGTGCATGTTGTCGACCCAGTCGAAGTAGCGCTTCGACATGTCGGCGGGGTGGATCTTGACCCGGCCGTCACGGACGGCGTCGCCGGCCTCCTTCGCCAGCGGACCGACCTTGACCCACCACTGCAGGGACAGCCGCGGCTCGACGGTGGTCTTGCAGCGCGAGCAGTGGCCGACGGAGTGGACGTAGGGGCGCTTCTCGGCGACGATCCGGCCCTGCGAGCGCAGCGCGGCGACGATGGCGGAGCGCGCCTCGAAGCGGTCCAGGCCCTGGAAGGGGCCGTGCACCGTGATGACGGCCCGCTCGTCCATGACCGTGATCGACTCCAGGCCGTGGCGCTGGCCGATGGCGAAGTCGTTCGGGTCGTGGGCGGGGGTGACCTTGACGGCACCGGTGCCGAACTCGGGGTCGACGTGGGTGTCCGCGACGACGGGGATGGTGCGGTCGGTCAGCGGCAGCTTGATGCGCTTGCCGACGAGGTGCTTGTAGCGCTCGTCGTCGGGGTGAACGGCGACGGCGGTGTCGCCGAGCATGGTCTCGGCGCGGGTGGTCGCGACGACGAGCGTCTCGTCGCCCTCGCCGTACTTGATCGAGACCAGCTCGCCGTCGTCGTCCTGGTACTCGACCTCGATGTCCGAGATGGCCGTCAGACAGCGGGGGCACCAGTTGATGATGCGCTCGGCGCGGTAGATCAGCTCGTCGTCGTACAGCTTCTTGAAGATGGTCTGGACGGCCTTGGACAGCCCCTCGTCCATGGTGAACCGCTCGCGGTCCCAGTCGACTCCGTCGCCGAGCCGGCGCATCTGTCCGAGGATCTTGCCGCCGTACTCCTCCTTCCACTGCCAGACGCGCTCGACGAACTCCTCGCGCCCGAGGTCGTGCCGCGACTTGCCCTCCTCGGCAAGCTGCTGCTCGACCTTGTTCTGCGTGGCGATCCCGGCGTGGTCCATACCCGGCAGCCACAACGCCTCGTACCCCTGCATGCGCTTACGGCGCGTCAGGGCGTCCATGAGGGTGTGCTGGAAGGCGTGGCCGAGGTGCAGGGAGCCTGTGACGTTCGGCGGCGGGATGACGATGGTGTACGGAGGCTTCTCGCTCTTCGCGTCGGCGGCGAAGTAACCCCGTTCTACCCAGCGCTCGTACAGCTTCCCTTCCACCTCGGCCGGCGCGTACTGGGTCGGCAGTTCGGGAGTGGATGCTGGCGGCTGCTGCTGAGCGTTGTCGGTCACCGGGCCAGTTTAGAGGTGTCACGACCCCGTCCCGAAACGGGATTCTTCCGTAACGGTGCGCCCCCCGATGCATCGCGCGCCCCGCCCTTGCGCCAGGATGTCCGCACCACATAAGTATCTGGAGGGGAACCCAGTAATGAGCTACAACCAGCCGGGCCCGTACGGCGGGCAGCCCCAGCAGCCCGGACCGTACGGACAGCCGGGTCCCTACGGCCAGCAGCCGCAGGCCCCCCAGCCCGGCCAGCCTGGCTACGGCTACCCGCAGCAGGCTCCCCAGCCCGGCTACGGCTATCCCCAGCAGGCCCCCCAGGGCGTCCCCCCGCAGACTCCCCCCTACGGCCAGCCGCAGCAGCCCGGCCCCTACGGCCAGCAGCCCTACGGCACCCCGCCCCCGCCCCCCGAGGGCGGCAAGAAGAAGACGGGCCTGATCATCGGCGCGGTGGCGGTCGTGGCCGCGATCGCCGTCGGCGCGTACTTCGTCATCGGCGGGGGCGGCAAAAGCGGCTCCGGCTCGGTCGCGGACGACGGCCCGCACAAGCTCACCGCTCCGGCGACGGTACTCACCGAGTACAAGAAGGGTGAGGGCAGCGGCGACTCCATGACGGAGAAGGACACGAAGGACGCCGCGAAGTGGGGCGTGAAGAACCCCAAGGACATCAGCGCGCAGTACCAGGCGGGTGACTCCTCCAACCCGCTGACGCAGAAGATCATTCAGTACGGCGGCGTATACGGTGAGATCGCGGATCCCGAGAAGACCGTCGACGCCATGCTGGCCTACATGAAGAAGTCGTCGGGCGAGGACGACTCGGACATGAAGGTCACGCTGCAAGGCGATCCGAAGTCGTACGACAAGGCGGACGGCGCCGTACTCAAGTGCCAGGAAACCAAGATGGAGCCCACGAACAGCTCCTCTCAGGGGCCGAAGGTCATGAACGTGACCTACTGCATCTGGGGTGACCACAGCACGCTGGCGATGGTCCTGCCCATGAACATCGGTGACGTGGCGGCGGAGAAGAAGTCCGACCCCGCCGAGGCGGCCGACATCACCGCCAAGTTCCGTGAGGCAGTGCGCGTCAAGCTCTGACACACAGCTCACCAGGGAAGGGGGCCCGGCGGGACTCGCCGGGCGCCCTTCGGTCCTGCAAGCGATCATGTCAGGCCCGTATGCACGCCGCCCGTGCGTCGTCCGACTTGACGTCTATCTGCAGCAGCTGGGTGAGGCAGTAGGGGTTCCACGTCTTGCCGAGCGGGACAGTAATCGCACCGTGGCTGCATGCCGCCTTCACCTTGGGCCCGACCAAATACCCATGGTTGCCCAGGTAGTTCACGCAGGTGCTCTGATTGGCTTGTGCTGATGTGGCCGCCACCACCGGTGTGACGGCCGCCGCAGCAACCACGGACAGCGCTGTGAGCGCGCGCCTCATGCGCATGTTCTCTTCCCTCCCGTTTCACGTGCCGCAAGGTGGTCCGCCTTGCGGTGATCAAGAGGATCACGCGAAATGGGCAGTACGCCAGTCAGCGATGCGAACGTGGCCTGTTATTGGCGCTGAACGACGAGGGGGCGCCCAGCGGACTTCCGCTGGGCGCCCCCTCGTCGTCAGGAGCTGCTTACGCCGTCTTCTGCTCCCCCGGCCCCCGCCCCCGCGCATCCCGCGGGATCAGGGTCGGGTTCACGTTCGAGTGGACAACGTCTGCCGTGATGACGACGCGGGCCACGTCCTTGCGGGACGGGACCTCGTACATCACGGACATGAGGACTTCCTCCATGATGGCGCGCAGGCCGCGGGCGCCGGTCTGGCGGAGGATGGCCTGGTCGGCGATGGCTTCGAGGGCCTCGCGCTCGAAGTCCAGCTCCACACCGTCGAGTTCGAAGAGGCGCTGGTACTGCTTCACCAGCGCGTTGCGCGGCTCGACGAGGATCTGGAGAAGGGCCTCGCGGTCCAGGTTGTGGACCGAGGTGATCACGGGCAGGCGGCCGATGAACTCCGGGATCATCCCGAACTTGACCAGGTCCTCGGGCATGATGTCCTCGAACCGGTCCTTCTCCGCCAGCTCGCGCTTGGAGCGGATGGTCGCGCCGAAGCCGATGCCCTTCGCGCCCGCCCGGGACTCGATGATCTTCTCCAGGCCCGCGAAGGCGCCGCCCACGATGAACAGGACGTTCGTCGTGTCGATCTGGATGAACTCCTGGTGCGGGTGCTTGCGCCCGCCCTGCGGCGGCACGGAGGCGGTCGTGCCCTCAAGGATCTTGAGGAGTGCCTGCTGCACACCCTCGCCCGACACATCGCGGGTGATCGACGGGTTCTCGCTCTTACGAGCCACCTTGTCGATCTCGTCGATGTAGATGATCCCCGTCTCGGCCTTCTTGACGTCGTAGTCAGCGGCCTGGATGAGCTTCAGGAGGATGTTCTCGACGTCCTCGCCCACATAGCCCGCCTCCGTCAGCGCCGTCGCGTCGGCGATGGCGAACGGGACGTTGAGCATGCGGGCCAGGGTCTGGGCCAGGAGTGTCTTGCCCGAACCCGTGGGGCCGAGGAGCAGGATGTTGGACTTCGCCAACTCGATGGCGTCCTCGCGGCTTTGACCGCCGCCGTTCTCACCGGCTTGAACGCGCTTGTAGTGGTTGTACACCGCGACTGAGAGAGCCTTCTTGGCTGTCTCCTGGCCGACGACGTACCCCTCGAGGAACTCGTAGATCTCACGGGGCTTGGGAAGTTCCTCCCAGCGCACCTCGCTCGTCTCCGCGAGTTCTTCCTCGATGATCTCGTTGCAGAGATCGATGCACTCGTCGCAGATGTACACACCAGGCCCTGCGATGAGCTTCTTGACCTGCTTCTGGCTCTTGCCACAGAACGAGCACTTGAGCAGATCGCCGCCGTCACCGATGCGTGCCACGGTGTGCTTCCCCTTCGCCTGGGAGACGCCTAGGTCCAGCGGCTCCTGGTGCTGCCTTATGAACGACGGTACCTTGCCTGGCCCCTCGTTCGGGCCCCCCTTGGCGGGGTTCACTTTGTCGTGAACCGCGCCAAGGAGCGGCAGACGATACAGCGATACGTCAGACGACCGCGGAGTTGTTCATCTTCCGGGTGGAGATGATCTGGTCGATCAGGCCGTACGCGAGCGCGTCCTCGGCCGTGAGGATCTTGTCGCGCTCGATGTCCTCGCGGATCTTCTCGATCGGCGTCGTGGAGTGCTTGGCCAGCATCTCTTCGAGCTGACCGCGCATCCGGAGGATCTCGTTCGCCGCGATCTCCAGGTCGGAGACCTGACCGCGACCCGTCTCGCTGTAGGGCTGGTGGATCAGCACACGGGCGTTCGGCAGCGCCATGCGCTTGCCCGGCGTACCGGCGGCCAGCAGGATCGCGGCGGCCGAGGCGGCCTGACCCATGCAGACTGTCTGGATATCGGGCTTCACGAACTGCATCGTGTCGTAAATCGCAGTCAGAGCCGTGAAGGAGCCACCGGGGCTGTTGATGTAGACCGAGATGTCACGGTCGGGGTCCATCGACTCCAGGCACAGCAGCTGCGCCATGACGTCGTTGGCGGAGGCGTCGTCGATCTGCACGCCGAGGAAGATCACGCGCTCCTCGAAGAGCTTCGCGTACGGGTCGTACTCACGCACGCCCTGCGAGGTGCGCTCGACGAAGCGCGGGATGACGTAGCGGGACTCCGCGCGAGGGCCGGTGTACTCGGCCTGCGTGCGGGCGTGGAGGCCGCTGCCGGGGAAGTCGTTCACTGTGTCTCCTGGAAGCCTGAAAGGGGCTGAGGCGGTCGGCTGGGGGCGCGGGAGGGGCATCCACCGCCGCCCCCGCGGGAGCGGCTTACGCCGCTCCGGTGCCGCCGCCGCCCGGCATGCCTGCAGCGGTGGGCATGATGTCGTCGATGAGGCCGTACTCCTTGGCCTCGATCGGGTCGAACCAGCGGTCACGGTCCGAGTCGCGGGTGACCTGCTCCACCGTCTGGCCGGTGTGGAAGGCCGTCAGCTCCGCCATGCGCTTCTTGGTGTGCAGCAGCCGCTCGGCGTGGATCTTGATGTCCGACGCGGAACCGGCGAGGCCGGCCGAGGGCTGGTGGATCAGGATCTCGGCGTTCGGCAGCGCGAAGCGCTTGCCGGGCGTGCCGGCGCTGAGCAGGAACTGGCCCATCGAGGCCGCCATGCCCATGGCGATCGTCACCACGTCGTTCTTGATGTACTGCATGGTGTCGTAGATCGCCATGCCGGCCGTGATCGAGCCGCCGGGGCTGTTGATGTAGAGGTAGATGTCCTTGTCCGGGTCGGAGGCAAGGAGGAGCAGCTGCGCCGTGATCTTGTTGGCGATGTCGTCGTCGACCGCCTGGCCGAGGAAGATGATCCGCTCGCCGAGCAGCCGGTTGTAGACCTGGTCACCGAGGCCCCCACCGATGGGGTCGCCGGCGGCTGTGGGCATCAGATTCGTCACGTATCCACCTGCTCGTCTTACGACGGCGCCGGGCCGTCTCACGTCTTCTGCTGGGGGCGTGGGACCCCGGTACATTGCCGCCCGGGGCGGCTTCGGGGACTCCCCTGCCCTCGTCTTCATGGACCCTAACGCGCGGGTCCCTCCGGGGAATCCCGCAGAGGGAACTGTTCGCTGTGAGCGCATGCGCCGGTTCGCTGCGCTGGCTTGAGCAGGGGTGGGGGGCGCCCCGTCAGGGGCGCGGGGAACGGCGCGGGCAACCCACGAAATGCCGCACCCGCCGGTGCACGGGCCGTGGCAGACGCGTCTGCAGGCTTCTGGGGGCTGAGCGCGCAGTTCCCCGCGCCCCTGAAAGACCCGACGGGCCCGGGGGGGGGGGGGGG
>NZ_JBMNDS010000008.1:4146-71357 GCF_052543295.1 Streptomyces sp. SAS_270 | reverse complement strand
CCTCCCCCCCCCTGGCCCCGTCGCGGAACTGCTGGAGCGCCGGAGGCTTACGCCTCGGTGGTCTCCTCGGCGGAGCCGTCCGTGGCCTCGGTGGCGTCGCCGTCCGTGGCCTCGGCGGCGACCTCGGCGGCCGTCTCCGTCTCGTCCTCGTCGTCCAGGTCGACGATCTCGCCGTTCGTGTCCTTGACCGTGGCGGCCTCGACGACGACCGCGAGGGCCTTGCCGCGGGCGACCTCGCCGACCAGCATCGGGACCTGGCCGCCCTCGACGACGGCCTGGGCGAACTGGTCGGGGGACATGCCGGAGGAGGCCGCGCGCCGCATGAGGTGCTCGGTGAGCTCCTCCTGGTTGACGTTCAGCTTCTCCTTGTTGACGAGCTCGTCAAGGACGAACTGCGTCTTGATGCCCTTGACCGCGGCTTCCTTGGTCTCGGCGTCGAACTCCTCGACCGTCTTGCCCTGGATCTCGAGGTACTTCTCGAGGTCGAGGCCCATCTGGCCGAGCTGGTGGTGCTCCAGGTTGTGCTTGCGGGTGTTGATCTCGTCCTCGAGCAGCTTCTCGGGGACGGGCACCTCGACGAGCTCGAGCAGCTTCTCCAGGACGCGCTCCTGGGCCTGCGTGGCCTGGTCGTACTGCTTCATGTTCTCGAGGCGCTTGCGGCTGTCGGCCTGCAGCTCCTCCAGGGTGTCGAACTCGGAGGCGAGCTGCGCGAACTCGTCGTCCAGCTCGGGGAGTTCGCGGGCGGCGACCTGGGTGACCTTGACGGTGACCTCGGCCTCCTTGCCGGCCGCGGAGCCGCCCTTCAGCTCGGAGGTGAAGGTGGCCTCGCCACCGGCCTCCAGGCCCTTGACGGCGTCGTCGATGCCTTCCAGCAGCTCGCCGGAGCCGATGGTGTAGGAGACGCCGTCCGCGACGCCGTCCTCCAGCACCTCTCCGTCGACCTTGGCCTGCAGGTCGAGCGTGAGGACGTCGCCGTCCTCGGCGGCGCGCTCGACCGGGGAGGTCGACGCGAAGCGCTCGCGCAGCTCGGTGACGGCCTTCTCGACGTCCTCGTCGCTGACCTCGATGGCGTCGACCTCGACCTCGATGCCGGAGTAGTCCGGGATCTCGATGGTCGGGCGGACGTCGACCTCAGCGGTGAAGTTCAGCGTCTCGCCGTCCTTCAGCTCGGTGATGTCGACCTCGGGCTGACCGAGTACGTTCAGCTCGGCCTCGTTGACCGCTTCGGTGTAGAACTTCGGGAGCGCGTCGTTGACGGCCTCTTCGAGCACGGCGCCGCGACCGAACCGCTGGTCGATGACGCGCGCCGGGATCTTGCCCTTCCGGAAGCCCTTCACCGTGACCTGCTGGTTGATCTTCTTGTACGCCGCGTCGAGGCTGTCCTTGAGCTCCTCGAAGGGCACCTCGATGCTGAGCCGAACCCGAGTCGGGTTCAGGGTCTCCACGGCGCTCTTCACGGTTCGGTCTCCTTGGGGGCTGACTTCTTGGGGTTCTGCCAGGTGATCTGCCCGGTCGGGCAGCCCTTCGGCGGATTCGCGGCCCTTGAGAGACTCGGAAGTACAGACACAGGGCGCGCAGCTTGCATAGTAACCGCAGGCGGTACGCGCCCCAAAAGGCGATCTTGCCGGTGGCACGGCTCGGTGGTCGGGGTGGCGGGATTTGAACCCACGGCCTTCCGCTCCCAAAGCGGACGCGCTACCAAGCTGCGCCACACCCCGTCTGGTGCGACACGTAGGGTACATGCCCGCAGACAGTGCGGCTGCCGCAATTTCACGAGCGCACGTGTGGCCGGGAAACGGGGTGTGCGGTGAGGGGGTACGACCCGCTACGATGCCTCCTGTGCCGCGGTCACTGACCTGCGGCGCATCCTGCGCGGGCGTAGCTCAATGGTAGAGCACTAGTCTTCCAAACTAGCTACGCGGGTTCGATTCCCGTCGCCCGCTCCACGACCTCCGGCCCGGTTCCTCGGAACCGGGCCGGAGGTTTTTTCCTGCCCTCCGGCATACGGCTCCGTCCCCTCCCGGCATGCGGTCGCGCCGCCGTCCTACAGGTGGCGCACATCCACGGTGTACACCGAGCGCCGGCCGTAGGGGACGTAGAGGGCGTCGCCCTTTCGCAGGAGCGGGGCGCCCGTCTGGGAGAGGCCGAGGGGGCCGTTCGCCTCGTCGCGGCCGGGGCGGGTGGCGTCGACCTTGCCGGTGCGCAGGTCCATGGCGGCGAGGCGGCCGCTGGGGGAGGCGACGTAGAGGTGGGTGGTGGTGGCCAGGGGCGGGCCCGGGTACTCCACGGTCGAGTTGCCCTCCCAGCTCTGCCGTCCGGTCCGGGGCGACACGGCGCGGATGCTGCCGTTGTTGAGGGAGAAGTAGAGGGTGCCGCCGGCGAGGTGAAGGGTGGCGCCGGCGGGCTGGGGGCCGCTGAGCGGGATCCGCAGGAGCCGGTGGGTGGCGATGTCCACGGTCGTGAGGTCGCGGTACGCGACGTCGCCGTCCGCGGGCGCGAGGATCAGGCGGCTCCCGTCCTGGCCGAGGAAACCGAGCGATCCCTTGAGGCTGACGGACCAGCGGCGCCTGCCGGTGGCGTTGTCGAGGGCGTAGAGGCTGGTCCTGTCCATGCTCTCGGTCTGGCAGAGCAGGTAGGCGCGGTGTGCGGCGGCGCCCAGGACGCAGTACTCCCCGCCCGCGGGCATGGGCTGCTTCCAGCGGACCTTGCCGGTGTCCGCGTCCAGCAGGGCGTACGACCGTCCGCTGTTGCCGTAGACGGCCACGATGCCCTCGGGGAGGGTCACGGCGCCGCCCTGGGCGAGGTCGGGGGCGATGGCGTTGCCGCCGTCGCCCGTACGCGTCTTCCAGACCACCTTGCCGGTGACCGGGTTCAGGGACTGGACGGAGTAGCGGGAGGCCGGGAGCTCGGTCTCCTTGTCCGTGCCGGCCTCGTCGTTCGCGTAGACGTAGACGCGGCCGCGGTGCGCGCCGAGGACCGAGCCCTCGCTGCTGCTGGAGTCGTCGGGAGTGGAGTCCACCGGCAGGCTCCAGGTGCCCTTGCCCGTGGCCAGGGAGAAGCGGGCCGCCTTGACGTCGTCCCCGGCGCACACCAGGGACGTACCGACGGCGCCGCAGTTGCTGAACGTGCCGGTGGCGTCGCCGGAGCCCTTCGCCGCCGCGTGCCATTCCCTCCAGCCGGCGGGCAGGTCGCTGCGGACGGGGTCGTCGCCGCTGAGCCGTACGACCGCGACCGAGGCGGTGGCGGCGAGCAGTACGGCGCCCGCGGCGGCGGCGATCACGAGCCGTCGGCGGCCGCGGCGGGGGTGCGGCACGTCGACGAGGGTGGGGGCGTCGGGGGCGGGGCGGGGTGCGGGGGGTGTGCCGTGGCTCAGCAGGGCGAGGAGTTCGTCCGGGGTCGGCCGGGATTTCGGGTGCTTCTGCAGGCACAGCTCGACGAAGGGGCGCAACTCGTCGGGCAGGCCTTCGAGTTGGGGCTCTCCGTCGACGACCCGGACGGCTGTCTCGTAGGGGCTGGGGCTGTCGAAGGGGCCGCGTCCGGTGGCGGCGAAGGCGACGACCGCGCCGAGGGAGAAGATGTCGGCGGCCGGGCCGACCTCCTGCGGGGAGGAGAACTGCTCGGGGGACATGAAGGGCGGGGTGCCCATCACGCGCCCGGTCTGGGTGAGGGCGTCGGCGACGCCGAACTCCGCGGCGCGCGAGATGCCGAAGTCGATGACGCGGGGCCCGTCGTCGGCGAGCATCACGTTGGCCGGTTTCAGGTCGCGGTGGACCACTCCGGCACGGTGGATGTCGCGCAGCGCCTCCGCCAGGCCCGCGGCGAGGTCGCGCAGCCGGTCCAGGGGCAGCGGCCCGTGGTCGCGTATGTGGGTGCCGAGGTTCTCGGCCGGTATGTAGAGCGTGGCCATCCAGGGACGCGGCGCGTCGGCGTCCGCGTCCACCACGGGGGCGGTGAAGGCGCCGCTGACCTGGCGGGCGGCGGCCACTTCACGGCTGAAGCGGGTACGGAACTCGTCGTCGTCGGCGTACTGCCCGTGGACGACCTTGATCGCCAGGGGGCGGCCGGAGGCGGAGCGGGCGAGATAGACGACACCCATGCCGCCGGATCCGAGGCGGTCCTCGATGGGGTAACCGCCCACTTCCGACGGATCCGAGTCCCGCAGCCCCATCCTCGTACGCCCCCGTTCAGAATCCTCCGACGCCGGGCGACGAGCGTATACGCCCCGTTCACTCGGAAGCCGTCCGCGGCTTTCAGGAGCCGCCGGAAGCCGCCAAGTGCCGTCAGAAGCTGATCGAGTTGATGGTCTCCGCTATCGAGTCGAGGAACCGTTGGATGGACGGAGCCATACCGGTCGAGGCGAGGAAGAAACCGAAGAGCACCGCGACAACGGCGGGCCCCGCCTTGATCGACCCCCCTCGGATCAACACCACCAGGATGATCGCCAACAGCAGTACCACTGACAGCGAAATGGCCACAACTGATCACACCCTACGGTCGGTCCGCTCTCCCGGCCCGGAGGTGCAACCCCGCACA
This sequence comes from Streptomyces sp. SAS_270, assembly GCF_052543295.1. Classification (NCBI taxonomy): domain Bacteria; kingdom Bacillati; phylum Actinomycetota; class Actinomycetes; order Kitasatosporales; family Streptomycetaceae; genus Streptomyces; species Streptomyces sp. SAS_270. Next base: position 66,824 of record NZ_JBMNDS010000008.1, on the reverse strand, counting down.
CCCCCGCCAGGACCATCGTGCCACCAACACGGCTTCGGTATGCGGCGGGTGAGGCATCGTCGGCCACGAACCTGCGGGCCGGGCGCACCGGCGACCCCGCCGGGGGCGCGAACAGCCGCCTCCCGTACAGCAATTCGAGGCCTTCTTCCCATGACGGCGCCGGGAGAACTCACAGGAATTTCAGAAGGAACGTTTCCATGTCCACACATCCTGTTCGCAGGGAATTCGAATTGTTGCCACAGGCACATCGACGACCCTTCAAGTGGGCCAATAAAGGCCAAAGAACCGGACATTTCACCAGAGTCGCCCGCGCATGTTATGCACCATTTAGTCAGGATGAAAGCGGACAGAAGGGTCACATACAGAGGTCGCTGTGTCGACAGATCCACCTGCGAACCAGCATGCAGAGTTCACCAAATCCCGGGTACTCGCAGGCGATAAGCAGGAAAGACGCAGAAGTCACGTCGAGGGTTTTACGAAGACGCATAGACAACGCTAGGGTGCCTCAGATGTTCCACGCTGCCTTGTCCCCCGCATCAGCAGCGAGGTCCCGGATCGTCTCACCGAGCTCCTGGTGGGAGGGTCTGTGACGAACTCGCTCCGACCGTACGGCCAACACCGAGCGCCGCTCCCCCCGGCACAGCAGCCGGCCGACGGAGTGCCGAGTCCGCGCTCATCGCAGCAGACGAAGACCCCGCACACGGCCGGCGACGCCGCGGCGGCCCCGGGCGGCAAGCCCGCGAAACAGCGTGACGCGTTCTTCGACAACGCCAAGTACCTGGCCATCGTGCTGGTGGCCATGGGGCACGCCTGGGAGCCCCTGAAGGGCGACAGCCGCGTCCTCGAAGCGATGTACACCGTTGTGTACGCCTTCCACATGCCGGCGTTCATCATCATCTCCGGCTACTTCTCGCGCAGCTTCGACATGCGCCCCGACCGGCTCAAGCGGCTGGTCACCGGTGTCGCGGTGCCCTACGTGCTCTTCGAGACCGCGTACTCCCTCTTCAAGCGCTGGGGCGCGCCGGACCCGAACCATCCGATCAGCCTGCTCGACCCCTGGTACCTCACCTGGTTCCTGGTCGCCCTCTTCGTCTGGCGGCTGACCACCCCGCTGTGGAAGGTCGTGCGCCGACCGCTGCCGCTCGCGCTCGGCATCGCCGTGCTCGCGTCCGTCTCGCCCGACATAGGAGCCGAACTGGACCTGCAGCGCGTGCTGCAGTTCCTGCCGTTCTTCGTGCTGGGCCTGGTCATGAAGCCCGAGCACTTCCAACTGGTGCGCCGCCGCGAGGTCCGCATCCTCTCGGTGCCGGTCTTCGCCGCCGCGCTGGCCGTCGGCTGGTGGGCGGTGCCGCGGATGAACACGGCGTGGTTCTACCACCGTGACGCCGCGCAGGACCTCGGCGCCCCGTGGTGGGCCGGCGCGGTCATGACGCTCGCCCTCTTCGGCTGCTCGCTGGTGCTCACCGCGTGCTTCTTCTCCTGGGTGCCGCGCCGTACGTTCTGGTTCACGGCGCTCGGCGCGGGCACGCTGTACGGCTACCTGCTGCACGGCTTCCTGGTGAAGGCCGCCGACTTCTGGGGCTGGTTCGAGCACCCGTGGCTGCACACGCCGCTCGGCACGGTCACCGTGACGCTCCTGTTCGGCGCGGCCGTCACCGTGCTGTGCACCGCACCGGTCCGGCGGGTCTTCCGCTTCTCGATGGAGCCCAGGATGGACTGGGCGTTCAAGCGGGACGCGACGGAACTGGCCCGCGACCGGGCGAGGGTGAAGGCATAACCCCTGCCGGAGACCACCATGGTCAGCGCTGAATATCGCCGACCACCGCTGACCAGCGGTGGTCGGCGCCGTTCAGGGCGCGAGCCCCAGCAGGGCCCGCATCGCCGCGTACTTCTTCGTCAGCCGGGCCCGGGTGTGCTCGTCCAGGACCGCGAGCCGGGCCGGGTCGGCGTTGTGGGCGAGGTCGGACGCCTTGACCAGGAGGGCGCCCGAGGTGGTGCGGATGCGTTGCGCGTACGCCCCCGGGGACTCCCCCTCGCGCTTGGTGAGCGCCAGCACGATGTCCTTCGTACGCCGGGTCAGCGCGGCCTCGCGCAGCCAGTCCTCGGAGAGGGCGTCGTCCTCGACCGCGTCGTGCAGCCAGGCCGCGGCGATCTGCTCGTCGTCGCCGCCGCGGACGCGCACACCGTCCGCCACGGCCTGGAGGTGCTCGGCGTACGGGCGGCCCGCCTTGTCGGTCTGCCCGGCGTGCGCCGCGCGCGCGAGGGTTTCGACTTCGGCCAGGGTCAGGAGAGTGGGGGTCACTCCCCCAGTGTCTCCCCGCGCAGCGCCGCCCGGGCCGGGAGGGTGACCGCGGTCACGCCGAGCAGGACGATCGCCGCGGCGAACGCGCCGTACAACAGGGGCGGAATGTACGGTCCCTGCCCGGTCAGCCCCTTGGTCATCGGCACGAGGGTGGCCAGCGCGATGGCGGTGCCGAGCGCGATTCCGGCGAGGGCGACCAGCAGGGCCTCCCAGCGGACCATGCGCAGGACCTGGCGGCGGGTGGAGCCGATCAGACGGAGCGTGTCCAGTTCGCGGCGGCGGTCGAGGACGGTCATCACCAGGGTGTTGGCGGCGGCGACGGCCGCGAACCCGCCGAGGACGGCCGCCATGACGGTGTTCGCCCAGGCGTTGAGTTCCCGGTCGAGGGACTGGGCGGCGGTGTAGTCGCCGGGCCCCTGGACCGTGCCCAGCGCCGACAGGTCGGCCGCCGTGCCGCCCTTCGTCCAGATCTCGGTGTCGAAGGACGAGGTGACGTGAGTGTTCAAGTCGGCGCGGCCCAGCGTGACCTGGGCAAGTCCGAGGCCCCTGCCGTACGTCGCCACGACCCTCGGGGCCGCCTTGGTGCCGTCGGGCAGGCGGAGCTTCAGACGGTCGCCGACCTTCACATGGGTGTTGCCGGCGAGCGAGGCGTCGAGCGCGACCTCACCGCGCCCGAGGGACAGCGCGCCGTGCCGTACGTCCAGGTCCTGGACGGCGGCGAAGTCCTTCGCGGATCCCGTGACGCCCTGCGCGGAGGCCGACTCCAGCGAGCCGCCCACCGGGATCAGCACCGACGTCCGCAACAGGCCCACGGCGGAGGTGACTTCGGGCATGCGGGCGGCGCGGTCCACCGCGTCCGGGGCGAGGCCCGCGTCCGAGGTGACGATGTGGTCGGCCACGACGCCGTCCCGCTGCTGCTCCTGCGTGACCCGTTCCTCACTGGTGTGCAGGAAGACGAGCACGGAGGAGAAGGCCATCGCGAGGACGATCGGGGTGATCGCCGAGGCCAGCCGGCGGGAGTTCGTACGGGAGTTGGCCACCGCGAGCGACGCCGAGGCACCGGCTCCGCGCAACGGGAGCCCGAACAGGGCGGCGCAGGCACGCGCGATGAACGGACCGAGCAGCGCGACGGCCAGCATGAAGAGCATCACGATGCCGAGCGCGGTGTTGGCCGCGTCGTCACCGCTCAGCGAGGCGGCGAGGCCCGCGCAGACGAACCCGCCGGCCGCCGCCGCGATCCCCAGCGGCGTACGGATCCAGCCGGGGCGCAGCCGCTCCACGGTCGCCTCGCCGATCGCCTGGCCCGGCCGGATGCGGGAGCTGCGGTGGGCCGCCATGTAGCCGGCGAACAGGGCGGTGAGGAGGACGGCGCCCATGGCGGAGACCACCGGGATGTACGACACCGACAGCTCCACGGCGCCTGGAACCGCGCCCTTGTCCTGGAGCTGCCCGAACCACCAGCGGGCCAGGGCGATGCCGGGCAGGCAGCCCAGCGCTCCCGCCAGGGGTGCGACGAGCAGGGCCTCGGTGGCGATGGTGCGGCGGATCTGCCGCGGGGTGGTGCCGATCGCGCGCAGCAGCGCGAACTCGCGGGAGCGCTGGCCGACGGAGAGCGCGACGGTGCCGGCCGCGGTGAAGACGGCCACCATCGTGGCGACACCGCCGAAGGATCCGCCGAGTCCGGTGAGCACTTCCTTCGCCTCGGCGAGCGAGGCGTCCTCGACGGCGCCGCGGTCGTCGCCGGTGTGGACCTCGGCCCGACCCCCGAGGGCGTGCGCCACCTGGGACTTGAGGGTCTCGGGGCGGGTGCCGTCCTTGGGCAGTACGGCGATCGCGTCGATCTTTCCGGGGTGCCCCGAGACACGTACGGCTTCGGTGTCGGCGAACCAGGCGGTGGGCTGCCCGGGGTTGTCGACGGTGCCGGAGACACGGAAGGTGCGCGGGCCGTCGGCGGTGGTGAGGGTCACGCGGTCGCCGGTCCTGGCGCCCGCGGAGAGGACCACTTCGCCCTCGGCCGGGGCGCGGCCCGTCGCGGGCCGCTCGCCGGTGAACGCCGTGGAGCCCCAGCCGTGCGCGGTGAGGGCGCCGTGCGGGCCCCGCACGGGGAAGGTGACGTCGGCGACCGCCGTGCGTGCTCCGGGGACGGCGGCGGCCTTCGCGACCAGGGAGTCGTCCAGACGGGCCCGGTCGGGCACCGGGGCGCCCTCGTCCTCGCGGTCCTCGCCGTGGCCCGTGATGTAGGCGGCGTGCTGGTCGGCGGCGGCCACCACCGGCGCGCCCGCGTAGCGCTGGGGCGGCACGGACGCCCGTATGCCCGTCTCCAGGAGGATGCCGCAGGCCGAGACGATCAGCGCGGCCATCATGAGCGCGACGAACGTGCCCACGAAGCCCGCGGGCCGGAAGCGGACGGCGGCGCGGGCCAGGCCGTTGGGCAGCAGCATCAGGCGGCCGCTCCCGCGAAGGACGGCGCCGTGAGCGCCGTCATGCGGGCCGCGATCTGCTGGGCCGAGCCGCGTTCCAGGCGGTCGGCGATGGAGCCGTCGGCGAGGAACAGCACCCGGTCCGCCCAGGCGGCGGCCGCCGGGTCGTGGGTGACCATCACGACGGTGGACCCGAGGGTGTCCACCGCGTGCCGGAGCAGGCCGAGGATCTCGGCGGCGGTGGTCGTGTCGAGGGCGCCGGTCGGCTCGTCCGCGAAGACGACGTCGGGGCGGGCGACCAGGGCGCGGGCGATCGCGACGCGCTGCTGCTGGCCGCCGGAGAGCTGGCCGGGGCGGCGGCGGGCCTTGTCGGCGAGGCCGACCCGGGCGAGGACCTCGGCGGCGCGGCGGCGGTCGGGGCGGTGGCCGGCCAGCCGCATCGGGAGCAGCACGTTCTGCTCGACGGTGAGCGAAGGGAGCAGGTTGAAGGCCTGGAAGACGAAGCCGAGGCGGGTGCGGCGCAGTACCGTCAGCTTCTTCTCGCTCAGGCCGGTGATCTCCGTGCCGCCGAGGCGGACGGTGCCGGCGGTCGGGCGGTCGAGGCCGGCCGCGCACTGCAGGAACGTGGACTTGCCGGAGCCCGAGGGGCCCATGACGGCGGTGAACGTGCCGCGCGCGAGGGCGAGGTCGATGCCGCGCAGGGCGTGCACGGCGGCGCCGCCCCGGCCGTAGCGGCGCGTCACGCCGTGCAGTTCGACGGCCAGGTCGCCGCGAGGGTCCGCGTTCGCGCCCACGCCCACGTCACTGTCGCGGTGGCGCTTCTTCCGCAGGCCCATGGGGTCCGCCCTTCCGTCGCGTTCGAGTGCGGTGGTGTCCGGTGAGGTCCGGTGTCTCGAACGTACGGATTCGGGGTGTGCGGGGGCCATGAGGGGGGCTGCCGGATCGGGGCGGGGGAAAACCCCACCCCGGATCCGGGACGAGGCTCGGGGGTGCTCGTCCTCAGAGGGCGGACGGGCTGACGACGGCGCCCTCGCGGCAGATCAGCAGGAGGGCCCGGTCGTCGTTGACGTCCCTCGCGACCGCCTCGATGAGGTGCCAGGCGGCGCCGTGGAAGCCGCCGGCGACATAGCGGTCGGCTTCGCCGGTGAGGCGGTCGATGCCCTCGACGATGTCGCGCTCGGAGGTCTCGACGAGGCCGTCGGTGAAGAGCATGAGGACGTCACCCGGGCGCAGGGAGCCCTTGACGGGGTCGAACTGGGCGCCGTCGTACACACCGAGGAGCGGGCCCTCGGCCGTCTTCTCCTCCCAGCGGCCGGTGCCCGCGCTGAGCTGGAGGCCCGGCGGGTGGCCTGCGGAGAAGATCTCGTAGTCGCCGGAGTCCAGGTCGAGGACGAGGTGGATGGAGGTCGCGAAGCCCTCGTCCCAGTCCTGGCGCAGGAGGTAGCCGTTGGCGGCGGGCAGGAACGCGTGCGGGGGCAGCGAGCCGAGGAGACCGCCGAAGGCGCCGGACAGCAGCAGGGCGCGCGAGCCCGCGTCCATGCCCTTGCCCGACACGTCGGTGAGGACGACTTCGAGGGTGCGGCCGCCGTTGGTCCGGGCGGCCACCACGAAGTCACCGGAGAAGGACTGCCCGCCCGCGGGGCGCAGCGCCATCTCCCGGTGCCAGCCCAGCGGCAGTTTCGGCAGCTTGCTCTGGACCCGGATGCGTTCGCGCAGGTCGAAGAGCATGGTGCCGCCGCGCCGCCAGGGGACGCCCACCCGGCTGCGGAACTGGGCGATCAGCAGCCCGAAGAAGCCGCAGGCCGCGACCACCAGGACCACGCCCGGCGTGACCCGGGCCGGGCCCTCCGTGTACGGGCCGAGCTTCACCGACTCCACGATCAGCGCGGTCGCCGCGGCGGCGTAGAGACCGAGCAGGCTGGCGGGGCGCAGGAGCAGGCCGCCCGCGACGATCGGCAGGACCAGGGCGGAGGGCGCGCACCAGACGGAATTGACGAGCGTGGTGGCCGCGATCAGCGGAATCGTCAGCAGCAGACCGGCCAGTGCGATCCAGTCCGAGCCGTCCCCGCGGAAGTAGTCGACGGCGGATCTGCGCAGGCCGGTGCGGGCCCGGTGCCACTGCTTCTTCAACCGGGCCGTGAACGTCTCGGCCGCCGCGCGCCGCTCTCGTCCTGCTGCCATTGTTGGGGACCCTATCCATCGGACCAGGTGCTTGGCACGGGAGGTCCCACTTGTCCCCCGTCCGAGCGCTCAACTTCACAGAGAACCTCACGCAGGGCGCGCTCGGGCGGCCGTGGGGAAATTCCCTGGCTCGTACCGCATTGCCCTGGTAGGCATGGCGCATGGCGACTGAGTTGCGGGTTCTGCGGCAGGCCGACTGGAACGCTTGGTACGACATCCTGATCCGTGCTTTCGGCGGGGTGCCGGAACCGTCCGAGGAGCGCGAACTGTGGGATGCGCTCACAGAGTACGACCGTTCCCTGGGTGCCTGGGACGGCGATCAGTGCGTGGGCACCGCCGGCGCGTTCACGTTCAAGGTCACCGTGCCGGGCGGCGCCTCGGTGCCCGCGGCGGGCATCACGATGGTGAGCGTGTCGGGTACGCACCGGCGGCGCGGCCTGCTGACCGCGATGATGCGGCGCCAGTTGGACGACGTCCGCGGCTGGGGCGAGCCGCTGGCGGTGCTGACGGCGTCGGAGCCGGAGATCTACGGGCGGTTCGGGTACGGCATCGGGACGCACCAGCTCCATGCGGAGATCGACACGAGCCGCGTGCGACTGTCCGTGCCGCCCGGCACCGATGACGTACGTCTGCGGTACGCCGCCCCGGCGGACGTCCTGGACGCCTGCGAGGCGGTCTACGCGCGCGTGGTGCCGAGCCGCCCGGGCATGCTGGCGCGCCGGCCCGGCTGGGAGCGCTTGGGGGTGCTCGATCCGGAGAGCGGGCGGGACGGGGCCTCGCCGTTGCAGTGCGTGGTCGCCGAGCGGGGCACGGAGACGGTCGGTTACGCGCGGTTCCGGGTCAAGCCGGAGTGGGGGCCGGCCGGGCACAACGGGTCTGTGGTCGTTGAGGACTTGGAGGGCCTCGATCCGGCGGCGCGGGCCGCGCTGTGGCGGTTCCTCTTCGACCTGGACCTGACGTCCACGCTGCGCACGCGCGGCCGGCCCGCGGACGAGGGCCTGCTCCACATGGTGTCCGACATCCGCCGCTGCGCCGTGCGGATGAAGGACGGGCTGCACGTGCGTCTCGTCGAGGTCGGCGCCGCGCTGGAGGCTCGGACGTATCAGGCGCCGGTGGACGTCGTGTTCGAGGTGGAGGACGACTTCTGCCCCTGGAACGCGGGGCGTTGGCGGCTCACCGGGGACGCCAAGGGCGCGTCGTGCGTGCGGACCGAGGACGCGTCCGATCTGGCCCTGTCCGTACGGGAGTTGGGGTCGGCGTATCTCGGCGGCACGTCTCTCGTGGCGCTCGCGGCGGCCGGGCGGGTGCGGGAGCTGCGCCAGGGCGCGCTGGCGGAGGCGTCGTTGGCGTTCACCTCGGCGGTCGCGCCCTGGCTGCCGCACGGGTTCTAGACGGCCGGTCGGACAACTGGTCCCGGAGCTACGGGTTCCGGAGGCGGCGCCCGGTCACCGCTGCTGGCAGGACGGGCACCAGAAGAGGTTGCGGGCGGCGAGATCGGCGGTGCGGATCTCGCCGCCACAGATGTGGCAGGGCAGGTTCGCCCTGCGGTACACGTACACCTCGCCGCCGTGGTCGTCCTTGCGCGGCGGGCGGCCCATCGCCTCCGGCTCGTGCTCGGGGCGGACGGTGTCGATGCGGTTGTTGCGGACACCCTCGCGCATCAGGGCCACGAGGTCGGCCCAGATCGCGTCCCACTCGGCGCGGCTGATGTCCTTGCCCGCACGGTACGGGTCGATGCCGTGCCGGAAGAGGACCTCGGCGCGGTAGACGTTGCCGACGCCCGCGATGACCTTCTGGTCCATCAGCAGGGCGGCGATCGTCGTACGGCTGCGGGAGATCCGGTGGTACGCCGTCGCCGGGTCCGCGTCCGGGCGCAGCGGATCGGGGCCGAGGCGGGCGTGTATGGCCTGCTTCTCGGCGTCCGTGATCAGGGCGCAGGTGGTGGGGCCGCGCAGGTCGACGTATGCGGTGGGGTTCGCGAGGCGGAGGCGGACGGTGTCCGTGGGGGGCGGGGGCGGAGCCGCGCCGAAGTTCACCTTGCCGAAGAGGCCGAGGTGGATGTGGACCCAGTCGCTCTCGCGGAAGCCGAGGAAGAGGTGCTTGCCGTGGGCGTCGGCGGCGGCCAGTGGGGCGCCGTCCAGGAGGGCTGCGGCGTCCGCGAACTTGCCCTGCGGGCTGGTGACGCGGGTGGGTGTGCCGGTGAACCCGGCGGCGTAGTCCTTGGCCAGGCGGTGAATCGTGTGCCCCTCGGGCACGGGGTCCTCCTGTGCGGTTCGGTGGGCGGAGCGGACTTTTTTCGCCCCCTCCGCCCCTGCCCTTCCCGTTGTCCTGGGGGCTGCGCCCCCTCTCCCCCTGCATCGCGCTTCGCGCTCGTCCTCAAACGCCGGACGGGCTGAAACCCCCGCGGCTGGCGGAATCGGTCTCGAACGCCGGGCGCGGGCTACTGCGCCTGCTGCGGGTGGTGCGCCGGGATCGGCGGGAGGTCGCCTGTCGTCTCGTACGCCGCGAGCATGTCGATGCGGCGGATGTGGCGCTCGTCACCGGAGAACGGGGTGGCGAGGAAGGTCTCGACGAACTTGGTCGCCTCGTCCTCGGTGTGCATACGGGCGCCCACGGCGACGACGTTGGCGTTGTTGTGCTGGCGGCCGAGGGACGCGGTCTCCTCGCTCCAGGCGAGGGCGGCACGGACGCCCTTCACCTTGTTCGCGGCGATCTGCTCGCCGTTGCCGGAGCCGCCGATCACGATGCCCAGAGCCTCGGGATCGGCCGCCGTCCGCTCCGCGGCGCGGAGGCAGAACGGCGGGTAGTCGTCCTGGGCGTCATAGATGTGGGGCCCGCAGTCGACGGGCTCGTGGCCGGCGGCCTTGAGCCACTCGACGAGGTGGTTCTTGAGTTCGAGACCGGCATGATCGGAGCCGAGATACACGCGCATGGGATGAGTGTGACACGGCTGTTTCGGGGCAGCAGCGCCGGGGGCGCGAGGCGAAAACTCTGAGCAATCCTACAGAACCTCAGGAAAACCTCAAGTAACGATCTGGAATCAAAGGTTCACGAATTCCTTTGCCTCCGATTCACTGGTCCGACCCGTACGCCGCCCGTACGGGAGACCGCTCACCCGGCGCAAAGGAATCCCCTCATGACTTCGCAGCCGACCCCGACCAAAGCCGGGGAACCCGGCTCCGGTCTCCAGGCCGGACTCAAGAACCGTCACCTCTCGATGATCGCCATCGGCGGGGTGATCGGAGCCGGACTCTTCGTCGGTTCCAGCACCGGTATCGCCACCGCGGGCCCCGGCATCCTCCTTTCGTACGCCCTCGTCGGCACGCTCGTGGTGCTGGTGATGCGGATGCTCGGTGAGATGTCCGCCGCGAACCCGACCTCGGGCTCCTTCTCGGCACACGCCGACCGCGCGCTCGGCCGCTGGGCCGGGTTCTCCATCGGCTGGCTCTACTGGTTCTTCTGGGTCGTCGTACTCGCCGTGGAGGCGACCGCCGGCGCCAAGATCCTCGAAGGGTGGATCCCCGCCGTTCCCCAGTGGGGCTGGGCCCTCATCGTGATGATCGTCCTCACCGCCACCAACCTCGTCTCCGTCGGCTCCTACGGCGAGTTCGAGTTCTGGTTCGCCGGGATCAAGGTCGTGGCGATCGGCGCGTTCATCGTCATCGGCGGGCTCGCCATCTTCGGCGTGCTCCCGGGCGTCGACGCCGAGAAGGCCAGTTTCAGCAACCTGACGGACCACGGCGGCTTCCTCCCCAACGGCCCCGGCGCGATCCTCACCGGTGTGCTCCTGGTCGTCTTCTCCTTCATGGGCAGCGAGATCGCCACGCTCGCGGCAGGCGAGTCCGAGAACCCGCAGCGCGCCGTCACCAAGTCGACCAACAGCATCATCTGGCGCATCGGGATCTTCTACCTCGGCTCGATCCTCGTCGTGGTCTCGCTGCTGCCGTGGGACGACAAGGCGATCGCGAAGGACGGCTCGTACGTCGCCGCCCTCGGCTCCCTCGGCATCCCGCACGCCGACCAGATCATGAAGTTCATCGTGCTGACGTCCGTGCTGTCCTGTCTCAACTCCGGGCTCTACACGGCCTCCCGCATGGCCTTCTCGCTCGGGGAGCGCGGGGACGCGCCCAAGTCGTTCTCCAGGACCACCTCGCGGGGTGTGCCGATGGCCGCCATCCTCGCCTCGGTCGTCTTCGGCTTCGTCGCCGTCTTCCTCAACTACCTGTCCCCGGACAAGATCTTCCTCTTCCTCGTCAACTCCTCCGGTGCGGTGGCCCTGTTCGTGTGGCTGGTCATCTGCTTCTCGCAGCTGCGGATGCGGAAGATCATCCAGCGCGAGTCGCCGGAGAAGCTGATCGTGAAGATGTGGCTGTACCCGTATCTGACCTGGGCGACGGCCGCGCTGATCGTCTTCGTCCTCGGCTACATGCTGACCGACACCGAGGGCTCGAGCAGCGGCCGGACGACCGTCCTGCTGTCGCTGCTGGTCGCCGGGGTCGTGCTGGTGATCGCCTTCGTACGCCAGCGGTACGGCAGCGACCAGACGGCCGTGCAAGGCGATGCGGTCGCGCCGCGCGACGAGGTGCAGGCCGAGGTCGGCGCCTGAGCGGTGACCTGATGTGAGATGACCCGAGGGGCCCGGTGGCAGTCGCCGCCGGGCCCCTCGGCGCGTCACAGGGGCGTGAACGTCTTCTTGACCTGCTCGTAGACCGGAAGCGCGGTGGCCTCCGTGTCCGGGCGGTACCAGGTGCTGATCTCGTACGACGTGCTGCCGCTTCGGAAGCCCAGCAGGCGGGCGTGCCAGTACTTGCCCTTGGCCGTGACGTAGTACTCCCAGACGACCGCCGGAGCACCGCGGAACGTCGTGTTCTCCAGGCGGACCCGCTGGTAGTCGAGCCCCTTGCTGGTCTGGTTCCTCTCCTTTATCTGCCACTGCTCCAGCAGGTCACCGCTGGCCTCGTTCGCGTTGGCCAGGATCTCCTGCTTGCGGTCGGGCGAGGCGTAGTGCACCTCGACGGCGCTGACCATGTTCCGCGTCCAGCCCTTGGGCGGGACCCAGGCGTACATCCCGCCCTCCTTGCGCGATCCCGGCGGTGCACTGACCAGGGTGCTGGGCGGACGCGAGGTCCCTTCGACGGTGGGCGAGGGGGACCCCGAGCCGCCGGTCCGCCCGGTCGAGGCGGACGCCGACGAGCCCGAGGACGAGGAGGAGTTGTCCTTGTCGTCGGGCGATCCGCCCGTCGCGGCGATCACGACCCAGACGAGGGCTCCGGCGACGACCACTCCCCCGGCGGCGGCGAAGCCCCTGCGGCGCCGGCTCCCACGGGGGCCGGACGGCACGGCGGGGCCCAGGACGTCGTCCGGGGGGCGGGGCCGGGGCGACGACAGCAAGGGTTCGGTCGGCACGTCCGCCCTGGGGAGGGGGGAAGGCGTCTCGGAACGGACTTCGAGGCTCCGCTCAGGGGCGACCTCGGTGGACGCGTTGGCGGCCTCGGCGGGGGGTGCGACCACGCCTTCGGGGGTGGGGGCGTGGTGGTTGCTCTCGGGGGTGAAGGTGGGGATGGGCGCGGGATTCTGTTCGGAGGCAGGTGCTTCTGGTGCCGGTTCTTCGGTGACCGGTGGGTGCCACCAGGTCGGCGTGCGCTGAGGCGGTGCGGCGTCGTGTGCCGGTTCCGAGCGCCTCGGGTCCACGGCGCCGACCCGGCCGTTCGGGGTCGTGGGGGCCTCGGGAGGGGGCGGCGGCACGTGTTGTTGCCCGGGGAGGCGCGCGGCGCGTACGAGGGGGGCGTCCAGGAGGGCGGGAGTGGGGAACGGTTCGTGCTGCGCTCCTCCGGGCTCGGAATTCGGTGGTCCCAGGTACTCCGGTTCCGGTTCCGGCGCCGGTGGGGGCGGGGGTGTCGGCGTCGGTGGGGGCGCCGGGAACGCGATCGGCTCCAGGGCTGTGGCCACCTCCGGCAGGCCGGGGCGGGCCGCCGGTTCCTTCTCCAGCAGGGCGGCCAGGATGTCGTGCAGCTCGCCTGCCTCGGCCGGTAGTTCGGGCTCCTCGTACAGCACGGCGTGCAACGTCGCGAGCGTCGTGTCGCGGGAGAACGGGGAGCGTCCGCCGAGAGCCGCGCACAGGGTCGCGCCCAGGGACCAGACGTCGGACGGCGGGCCCTGCGGGCGGCCCGAGATCCGCTCCGGCGCCATGTAGTCGGGCGAGCCGACGAGCATGCCGACCATGGTGAGGGCCTTCGCGTCCTGGATCGCGGCGATGCCGAAGTCGGTGAGGACGACGCGGTGGCCGCCCCTTTCGACCAGGACGTTGCCCGGCTTGATGTCACGGTGCAGTACGCCCCCGGCGTGCACCTGGCGCAGCGCGGCGACGAGTCCGAGCCCGATGCGCGCCGCCTCACGGATGCCGAGCGGACCGTCCTCGATGACGACCTGTTCGAGCGAACGTCCGGCGACCAGCTCCATGACGATCCACAGCCGCTCGCCCTCGTCCACGACGTCGTACACCCGCACGACGTTGGGGTGGTCGATCCGGGCGGTGGCCCTGGCCTCGCGCAGCGTGCGTTCCCGGCGCGTGCGGGTGTCCTCCGGGTCCAGCCCGTCTATCCGCATTTCCTTGACGGCCACCTGGCGGTCGAGCATGTGATCGGTGGCTCGCCACACCCGTCCCATTCCCCCCTGACCGATGCTTTCGTCCAGCCGATAGCGACCCGTCACCAGTAATCCTGGAACACCGCCATGCGTACTTCCCGGCAATCCCCTGCACCCCCTCAACTGCCGTCACACCAGAAACACCTGATCGAATTTCACGTTGTACCAGCTCAGAAACACTTGGTCACACTTCATGCCGTACCAGCATAGTGCGGAGAAATCTTGTGGTACCTCTTCAAGTACTGCGAATTCAGGCGCAGTCCAGGGGGACGCAAGGGGGACGAACATGAGTTCTCGTCATACGACGGCCGTCGCGGGTTCACTGCTCGCGGCATCCTTCTCGATGGTGATGATCCTTCCCTTCACCGCCGCGGCGGATGACCAGGGACCGGGAAGCAGCAAGGGGGGAAAGGTCATTGACGAGGCACCGGACGGCGTCAAGCTGACCACTCTGCTGCCCGAGAAGATCTCGGTCGACAACGGTTCGAAGGAAACGTCGATCACCGCCACGGTAAAGAACGAAGGGACGAAGGACAGCGGAAAGATCAGGCTTGTCGTCGCCGGTTTCGACGGCCTGACGGTCAAGAGCGTCGAGGGCTGCTCCGCGATTGCGAAAAAGGATCTGCCCAAGGGCTCGAACAGCGCTTTCAGTTGTGACGTCGGAAACCTTGCGGCCGGCAAGTCGAAGTCGTACGACATCGGCGCGACCTTCGACCTGAGCAAGACCGGAAAGATCTGTCTTCCGGTCCAGGACAGTGACGGTAAGAAGACGTTCTGGCAGCAGGGCCCGGTTCCCTTCGGCACGAACAAGCCGACGCCGAACGCGCCCACCACACCGCTGCTGCTCGGCACGGACAACGAGCCGGTCGGCCCCGTCGGCGACGAACTGCCCAAGACCGGTGTCGGGAGCCGGCTCCTGCCGTTCGGCGCGGCCGGGGCGACGCTGATCTCCGCGGGAGCGGTGGGCCTGTGGTGGACCCGCCGGAACCCTCAGCAGAAGGCCTCGTAAGAGGTACGGCAGCCAGGCGACGCCTCCGCGGCTCTCACCGCGGGGGCGTCGCCGTGTGTGCGCCAGGCGGTGGCGCCCAGGCCGGGCGACAATGAAAAGCTGACGGGGGACGTCAGGTTTGGTGCGCAGGATGGGCGTCATGAACAGCATGGAGAACCTTGCGGAGAACGATCCCGAGAGCGCTGCCACGATTGTCCTGCGGCCCGGCGACAGCGGGTACGAGGAGGAACTCGCCGGGTTCCAGACCGGTTTCACGCAGCGGCCCGCAGCGGTCTTCGCCGCCTCGTCGACGGACGACGTGGCACGGGCGGTGGCATACGCGGCCGCCGAGGGCCTGCCCGTCGGCGTCCAGGCGACCGGGCACGGGCTGCCGGGCTCCGCGGAGGGCGGTGTCCTGATCACGACACGGCGGATGGACGGGGTCACGGTCGACGCCGAGGCCCGTACCGTCCGCGTCCAGGCGGGCGTCCGCTGGGGACAGGTCGTCGAGGCGGCGGCGCCCCACGGGCTCGCCCCGCTGAACGGTTCGGCGCCCGGCGTCGGCGCCGTCTCGTACACGCTGAGCGGCGGACTCGGCATCCTGGCCAGGGAGTTCGGGTACGCCGCCGACCATGTGCGCTCCCTCGACGTCGTCACCGCGGACGGGCGGCCTCGCCGGGTGACCCGGGAGTCGGACCCCGACCTGTACTGGGCGCTGCTCGGCGGCGGTCACAACTTCGGGGTCGTGACCGAGCTGGAGATCGGTCTGGTGCCGGTGGCCCGGCTGTACGGCGGATCGCTCGCCTTCGACGGGCGCGAGATCGACCCGGTGGATGTGCTCAGGGCGTACGAGCGCTGGACCCGGACCGTGCCGGACGGGCTGACCTCGTCGTTCGCGGCCGTGCCCTACCCTGACGCCCCCGGGATGCCGCCGCACCTGCGGGGCCGGTACGTCATCTCCGTGCGTGTCGCGTACACGGGCACTGCCGAGGAGGGCGAGCAACTCGTCGCCCCGCTGCGGAGGATCGGGCCCGCGCTCTCGGACTCGCTGCGCGAGATGCCGTACACCGAAAGCCACACCATCCACAGCGACCCGGACTTCCCGCACCCCTACTACGGCGACAGCGCGGTGCTGCGGGAACTGGACGTCGAGGCCGCGGCCCAGGTCCTCGCCCGGACCGGGCCGGACGCCCCGACCATGTGCGTCCTGCAGATCAACCACCTGGGCGGGGCGCTGGCGACCGAGGCGCCGAACTCCGTACCGCACCGTGAAGGGCGCTTCCTCGTACGGCTGTTGGCGATCATCTCCCCCGGTGCGGGCCAGGAGGGCCGGGAGGCGGCACGGGCGGTCCTGGACCCGGCGTTCGGGGTTCTCGCGCCGTGGACGATCGGGCGTGTGCTCAACTTCGCGTTCGGGGCCGGGGACCGCCCGGAAGGGCTGTACGACGCCGCGACGCACAAGAGGCTCGCCGGGCTGAAGTCGACGTACGACCCGGCGAACCTCTTTCGCAGGAACTACAACATCGCTTGAGCTGCGACGCGTGGCCTGAGCTGCGGCCTCGCGGCCGGCTCTCGCGCAGCTCTCGCCGTCGGTTCCAGCGGTCAGTTCTCGCGGTTGAGGAACTTCCAGGCGGTGGGCAGCACGCCCATCGCCAGGGCCGCCTTCAGCGCGTCGCCGATCAGGAACGGGGTGAGGCCCGCCGCGATCGCGGCGGACATCGAGAGGCCGGCGGCGGACGCCAGGTACGGGACGCCCACCGCGTAGATGATCGCCTCGCCCAGCAGCATCGTGCCCGCCGTGCGCAGCACCGAGCGGTCGGCGCCGCGGCGGGCCAGGGCGCCCACGGCGGCGGACGCGAGGACCATGCCGAGGATGTAGCCGAAGGAGACGGCGACACCCGAGGTGCCGTCGGCGAAGCACGGCACACCCGCGACGCCGGCCACCGCGTACAGCGCGAGCGCGAGGAAGCCGCGGCTCGTGCCGAGTGCGGTGCCGACGAGCAGGGCCGCGAAGGTCTGGCCCGTCACCGGTACCGGGGTGCCCGGGACGGGGACGGAGATCTGGGCGGCGAGCCCGGTGAGCGCGGCGCCGCCGACGACGAGGGCCACGTCCCTCACACGGGAGGCGGGGAGGAGGTCGGCGAGGACCTGGGCCGGGCGTGCGGATGCTGCGGCGGTGGCGGTGCTCATGGGGTCTCCGCGGGTGAGGGCAGTTCGGGACACGGTGACGCTATCCCAGGGCGGTTGAGGCGATCACCGTCAGCGCTCGACAAAGGGTGGATCGTGGGTGTGGTGGACTTCCGACAAAGGGTGGTGGATACATCCGGTGCGGCGTGACTTCGGTCACTGAGGTGGGGGCGGTTGTCCTGGGGGTGGCGGTGCGCTTCGGCTGTGGGGTTCCACCAAAGGCCTTTGGTCGCCTTCTCCGCCGAGGACTTGCCCCCTGGCCTGATCGGCCCTCCCCGCATACCCTTTCAGCCATGGTTGCCCAGGCCGAGAACCTCACGTCGCGTCGCTATGTCGACCTGCGACGGCAAGGTACGGCCACCTGTCTTCTCGGGTAGCGGCGGGCGGAGTTGATCCGGCTCGTCGCACTCAGCGGCGCAGTGTCGGACCCGCTCCCGAGGAAGACTCCCCATGTCCCGTACCGCGGCACCACTCCTTCCGTCCCCTCTCTCCCCTCCCGCTCCCCCGCCCGCCATCGTCCGGCGGGCCGCCGACTCTGCGCGGCGCCGCACCAGCGCGAGCCTCATCCTGCGGTCCGTGCTGGAGCACGGGCCGGTCGCGCGCAGTACCGTCGCCCGGTTGACCGGGCTGTCCGCGGCCTCGGTGACCGAGTACTGCGCACGCTTCGCCGAGCTCGGGCTGATCCGTGAGGCCGCCGCGCCCCGGCAGTCCAACGGGGTCGGCCGCCCGCATGTGCCCGTCGACCTGGACGACGGGCGGTTCGTGGTCGGCGGGGTGCACGTGGCGGTGCCGTACACCACTGTCGCGGTGCTCGATCTGCGCGGACGCGTGGTCGCCGAGCGGCGGCTGTCGCATGCCGGGCGCACCGATCCGGGCCAGGTGCTGGCGCGGGCCGCCGACGGCCTGAACTCGCTGCTGGCGGACGTCGCCGGCCGGCATACGGCGCTGGGTGTCGGGGTGGCCGCCGGGGGCTGGGTCGACCGGGACTCCGGGACCGTCGTTGAGCACCCCCTGCTGGGCTGGCGCGAGGTGCCGGTGCGCGACGTGCTCGGGGCGCGCACCGGGCTGCCGGTGCATGTGGACGGACATGCGCGGGCGTTGGTCGACGCGGAGCGGCTGTTCGGGCGGGCGCGGGGCAGCCGGAGCATGCTGCACCTCTTCGTCGGCAACGTGGTCGACGCCGCGTTCGCCACCCACGACGAGGTGCACCACGGCCCCCGCTCGCAGTCCGGGTCGATCGCCCATCTGCCGCTGGGGGCCGGTACGGAGCCGTGCGACTGCGGGCGCATCGGCTGCCTCCAGGTCGAGCTGAGCGAGCGGACGTTGTGCCGTCGGGCGCGGGAGGCGGGCGTCACCGACGGCGTGGACCCGATGGACGTGGTCGCCGCGGCGGCCGACGACGACCCCGTTGCCGTACGGCTGCTCGTGGAGCGGGCCCGGATGATCGGACGGGCGGCGGGGCTGCTGCTCGACGTGCTCAATCCCGACACCGTCGTCGTCACCGACATCGGGGTCGTCCACCGGGAGGACTGCCTCGCCGCCCTGCGCGCGGAGGTCGGGCCGGAGCGGGCCGCGTCCGTGTCTGCGACGAGTTTTCCGGACTCGGTGCTCGCGGTGGCGGGCGGCGCGGTGGCCCTGGACGTGCTCTACCGGGATCCGCTGGGTGCCGCGCCGGACATCTCCGGGCTCCTCACCTGAGCGGACTTAATTCAGAAACTCCGAATGTTGACAGGCCTTGCCGAAGACCGGGAACATCGTATTCATGCTGCTCACGAGTTGTCGCACCCTCTGTTGCTGACACGCTGACGCGCTGACCATCCGTCAGCGCCCCTGATGCATGGTGAGTACTTGCACGCGCCCGCTGCGCGCGTTTCCCTCGTGCACCTTTCACTGTCACCGTTTTCCTTTGGGGTTCCCGTACTTCCCTTTCGGGTCCCCCAATTCCCGCTTCCCGTTTGCCTTTTCCGGTTCCCCCTGCCCGGAAATTCCGCGCATTCCCGTCACCTGAGTTCACGGAGCTTCCCATGCCACCAGCGCACCCGTCCCTGTCCGGCGTCGACCGGCGACTGTTCCTCACCTCGCTGCTCGGCGCCACGGCCGCCGTCGCCGGGCTCAGCGGCTGCGCGGACAGCAGTGCCGCTGCCGGGACCAAGAGCGCCTCGACCGCGCCGCTGGCCGACAAGGTGCCCTCCGGTACGAGCCTGAAGATCTCCTCGTACCAAGGCGTGCAGCAGCTTCAGTTCAAGCTCGCCAAATTCGGTCGACTGCCTTTCACGGTGGCCGACTGGCCGAACATCGGCGCCGGTCCCGATGTCATCAACGCCTTCCGCGCAAAGTCCCTGGACGTCGCCAACAACGCGGGAATCCCGCCGATTCAGGCGCACTTCCAGGGATACGACGCGAAGATCGTCGCGATCAACGTCACCCGCAAGCCCAACTATCTCTTCGCCACCAAACCCGGCAGCGACATCCGCACCGTCGAGGACTTCAAGGGAAAGAAGCTCGCCTTCTCCCAGGGGCAGGCGCAGGGAGTCGTACTGCTGCGGGCGCTGAAGAAGGCCGGGCTGAAGTACGACGACGTGAACCTGGTGCCGCTGACCAGCAACCAGTTCCTCACCGCCCTCCAGGCCGGCCAGGTGGACATCGCCCCGCTCGCCAACCAGCAGGCACCGGCGTACCTGAAGCAGTACGAGTCCAAGGGCGCCCACGCCATCACCACCGACGTGGTCGACCTGCTCAACCTGCTGTGGGCGCCCGCCTCCGTGCTGGCCGACGAGGCGAAGGCCGCCGCGGTCGCCGCGTACATCCCGTACTGGGCGAAGGGCCAGGTCTGGCAGTACGAGCACCCGGACGTCTGGAACAGGGAGTTCTACGTCAAGACCCAGAACCTGACCCTCGCGCAGGCCGAGTCGATCACCGCGCTCGCCAACAAGCCGCTGTTCCCGCCGAGTTGGGCGGAGTCGATCAGGTGGGAGCAGGAGACCGCCGACCTGCTCGCCGAGGGCGGCTTCGTGAAGTCGTTCAAGGTCGGCTCGCTCTTCGACCACCGCTTCGAGGGCATCGCGGCGCAGTCCGTACCCGCCGAGTACCGGAGTTGACCGTCATGACCACCACCACCGCCGCGGCACCTGTGGTGACCGCAGAGAAGACCGGCCGGCAGGGGCGCCCCCGGCGACGCCGGAGCCTCTCCCCCGGCAGGCGCCTGCCCGCCTCCCGGCTGATCGGCCCCGCCCTCCTCGTCGCCCTGTGGGCCGCCGCCTCCGCCGCCGGGCGGCTGGACACCGCCGCGATACCCGCTCCCTGGACGGTCCTGCGGACCACGGGTCACCTGTGGACCGACGGCACCCTGCCCACCGATGTGCTGACCTCCCTGGAGCGGGCCGGATACGGCTTCGCCCTCGGCCTGACCGCCGGGGTGGCGCTCGCACTCACGGCCGGGCTCAGCCGCATCGGCGACGCCCTGATCGACGGGACGGTGCAGCTCAACCGGGCGATCCCGACGCTCGGTCTGATCCCGCTGTTCATCCTCTGGCTGGGCATCGGCGAGACGTTCAAGATCGCGATCATCGCCATCGTCGTCTACATCCCGATCTACCTCAACCTGCACGCGGCCCTGTCCGGCATCGACCACCGCTACGTCGAACTCGCCGAGGTCCAGGGGCTGTCGAGGGTCGCCTTCATCCGGCAGATCGTCATCCCGGGAGCCCTCCCGGGCTTCTTCGTCGGGCTGCGGCTCGGAGTGACCGGCTCCTGGCTGGGCCTGGTCGTCCTGGAGCAGATCAACGCCACCAGCGGACTCGGCTACATGATGTTCCAGGCCCAGAACTACGGCCGCAGCGACATCATCCTCGTCGGCCTGCTGATCTACGGCGTCTTCGGTCTGGCCTCCGACAGCGCGGTCCGCCTCATCGAACGGAGGGTGCTGTCGTGGCGACGCACGCTGAGCAGCTGACATCCACCAAGACCGGTCCGGCGGTCCAACTCCGGGGCCTCACCCGCTCGTTCGAGGGACGCACCGTCCTCGACGGCATCGACCTGGACCTCCCGGGCGGACAGTTCACCGCGCTGCTCGGGCACAGCGGATCCGGCAAGAGCACGCTACTGCGGGCCATCGCCGGCCTCGACCACGAGGTCGCCGGAAGCGGCCAACTCACCGCTCCCGAACGGGTGTCCGTCGTCTTCCAGGACTCGCGGCTGCTGCCCTGGCGGCGCGTCCTGCCCAATGTGCTGCTCGGCACGGAGGGCAAGGAGGCGGCGGAACGCGGCCGCGCCGCCCTCGCCGAGGTCGGTCTCGCCGGACGCGAACGGGCCTGGCCGAGCGAACTGTCCGGCGGCGAGGCCCAGCGCGCCGCCCTGGCCCGCTCCCTGGTCCGCGAACCCGAACTCCTGCTGGCCGACGAGCCGTTCGGGGCCCTGGACGCCCTCACCCGCATCCGGATGCACGGCCTGCTCCGGGAACTGTGGGAGCGCCACCGGCCCTCCGTCCTGCTCGTCACCCACGACGTGGACGAGGCGATCGTGCTCGCCGACCGGGTCCTCGTCCTCGATAACGGCCGTATCGGCCTCGACCTGACCATCGACCGCCCGCACCCGCGCTCGTACCGGGACCCGCTGCTCGGCGAATACCGCGAACGGCTGCTCGCCGCGTTGGGGGTTACCGAGGGCGTGGGGTGACCGTCCGCCGCCACAGTGACCGTCCGTCGCAGTGACCGTCCTGCGGGGGCTGCGCCCCCGTACCCCCGCTTCGGCCTGAACGGCCTCGTCCTCAAACGCCGGACGGGCTGACACCCGCCACCGGCACCGTGAGCAAAGGAACACCCCATGACCCCGCCACAGCGCCAACTCCATCTCAACGCCTTCCTGATGAGCACCGGCCACCACGAGGCGTCCTGGCGGCTCCCGGAGAGCGACCCGTACGCCCATGTGGAGCTGGACCACTACGTCCATCTCGCCCGGATCGCCGAACGAGGCACCTTCGACTCGCTGTTCCTCGCCGACGGGCCGCAGCTGTGGGGCAACGTCGCCCAGCGCCCGGCCGGCACCCTGGAGCCGCTCACGCTGCTCACCGCGCTGGCGACGGCGACCCGGCACATCGGCCTGATCGCCACCGCGTCCACCTCCTACAACTCCCCCTACAACCTGGCCCGCAAGTTCGCCTCGCTGGACATCATCAGCGGTGGCCGGGCCGGCTGGAACATCGTCACCACGGCCGGCGCCGAGGCCGCCCGCAACTTCGGCCTGGACGCCGAACCGGCCCACGCAGAGCGGTACTCCCGGGCCGCCGAGTTCCTCGACGTGGCCCTGAAGCTCTGGGACAGCTGGGAGGACGACGCGATCGTCGCCGACAAGGCCTCCGGCGTCTGGGGCGACGACGCGAAGATCCACCCGCCCCGGCACAAGGGGACGTACTTCAGTGTCGAGGGAGCCCTCAACGTCCCCCGCTCGCCCCAGGGTTACCCCCTGCTCGTGCAGGCGGGGTCGAGCGAGGACGGCAAGCTGTTCGCGGCCAGGTACGCGGAGGCGGTGTTCACCGCGCAGCAGACCCTCGCCGACGCGCAGGCCTTCTACGCCGACCTCAAGTCCCGTACGGCGGCGGCAGGCCGGGATCCCGGGCACATCAAGGTGCTGCCCGGCATCGTGCCGGTGATCGGGTCGACGGAGGCCGAGGCACGGGCGCACGAGCAGGTGCTGGAGGACCACATCGTGCACACGCACGGAGTGGCCCGCCTGGAAAGCCTGCTGCAACTGGAGCCCGGGACCCTGGAGTTGGACGCCCTACTCCCCGCCGACCTGCCGCCCGAGGACGCCATCGAGGGCGCCAAGAGCCGCTACACGCTCGTGGTGGAGCTGGCCCGGCGCGAGCGTCTCACCGTGCGGCAGCTCGTCGGCCGGCTCGGCGGCGGGCGCGGGCACCTCACCTTCGCCGGAACCCCCGAGCAGGTCGCCGACGCGATCGAGACCTGGTTCACGCAGGGCGCCGCCGACGGCTTCAACATCATGCCCGCGGTCCTGCCGTCCGGCCTGGACGCCTTCGTCGACCATGTCGTCCCGATCCTGCGCGCCCGCGGCCTGCTCCGCAGCGAGTACGGGCCGCGCCGGACCCTGCGGGACCGCTACGACCTCCCGCGCCCCGCCAACCAGTACGTCACCGCCGACCGCAACGACTCCGCCACCTCCGCCACCTCCCCCGCCCTCGTCTGAAAGGACCGTCCCATGAGCATCGAGATCCGCAAGGTCACCGCGAACATAGGCGCCCAGATCTCCGGCGTGGACATCTCCGAGCCCCTCGACGCGGAGACGGTCGCCGCCCTCCGTGAGGCGCTCAACGTCCACAAGGCCCTGGTCTTCGACGACGTGCACCTCGACGACGAGGGCCAGCAGGCCTTCGTCCGCCACTTCGGCGACGTCACCACCGCCCACCCGACCGTGCCCGCCGTCGACGGCGCCCCGAACGTGCTGCCCGTCGACAGCGAGCGCGGCCGCGCCGCCAACCACTGGCACACGGACGTCACCTTCGTCCTCAACCCGCCGCAGGCCAGCACCCTGCGCAGCATCACCCTGCCGCCGTACGGCGGCGAGACCCTGATCGCCAGCTCCGCGGCCGCCTACCGCGACCTGCCCGAGCCGCTGCGCGCCCTCGCCGACACCCTGTGGGCGGAGCACACCAACGACTACGACTACGCGGTCCCGCAGGAGTCGCTCGACGAGGAACAGGCCGCCGCGCGCGCCCAGTTCACCTCGATCACGTACCGCACGGTCCACCCGGTGGTCCGGGTGCACCCGCTGACCGGTGAGCGCGGGCTGTTCATCGGCGGGTTCGCGCAGCGGATCGTCGGCCTGTCGCCGGGCGAGTCCCGCAAGATCCTCGACCTGCTCCAGGCGTACGTCACCCGCCCGGAGAACGTCCTGCGCCACCGCTGGTCCCCGAACCAGCTCGTCCTGTTCGACAACCGCATCACCCAGCACTACGCCATCGACAACTACGACGGAGCGCCGCGCCGCCTGAACCGGGTCACCATCGCCGGTGACGTGCCGGTCGGCATCGAGGGCAAGGAGAGCCACTCGATCGAGGGCGACGCCTCGCACTACACGACGGTCGCCGCGACGACCCAGGCCGCGACCGAAGCGGGCATCCTGGCCGGGGCCGCCGCGGCCGCGTAACGGCGCCGGTACCCGCTCCCCACCCCGACGCGCCCCGCAACACCCGCAACACCCCGAAGGCCCTCGTGTCCGAGCACACGAGGGCCTTTTTGTTGCTAGGTTGTAGTTGCAAGTTATGTGCAATAAGAGGTCGGAGGGGACCCCCATGCCTGTCTACACGCTCCCTGAGCTGCCGTACGACTACTCCGCGCTCGCCCCCGTGATCAGCCCCGAGATCATCGAGCTGCACCACGACAAGCACCACGCGGCGTACGTGAAGGGGGCCAACGACACGCTGGAGCAGCTCGCCGAGGCGCGCGACAAGGAGTCGTGGGGCTCGGTCAACGGCCTGCAGAAGAGCCTGGCCTTCCACCTGTCCGGCCACATCCTGCACAGCATCTACTGGCAGAACATGACCGGCGCCGGAGGCGGCGAGCCCCTCGCGGCGGACGGCGTGGGCGACCTCGCGGACGCGATCACCGAGTCGTTCGGCTCGTACGGGGCCTTCAAGGCCCAGCTCTCCAAGGCCGCCGCGACCACCCAGGGCTCCGGCTGGGGCGTCCTCGCGCACGAGCCGCTCAGCGGCCGCCTGATCGTCGAGCAGGTCTACGACCACCAGGGCAACGTCGGCCAGGGCGCCACCCCGATCCTTGTCTTCGACGCCTGGGAGCACGCCTTCTACCTGCAGTACAGGAACCAGAAGGTCGACTTCGTCGAGGCCATGTGGCAGGTCGTGAACTGGCAGGACGTCGCCCGCCGCTACGCCGCCGCGAAGTCCCGCACGGACGTGTTGCTTCTCGCCCCCTGAGACCGGTATGAACGTCCTGCTCGTGATCGTCTTCTCACCCTTCACGTGGCAGGCGCAGAAAAGGAGAACCCCCGCGAGGACGTGACTCGCGGGGGTTTTCCCCTCCACGCGCGTCCACCGATCGGTGGACCCGAAGTTCAACCGAGCACCTCTGTCCGCCAACTGCCCTGGTCAACCAGGCTTTTGGGCATGAACTCACTCACTGTGCGCGTGGCGCGCTGGAGCGCTCGGCACCCCTGGCGGGCGATCGTCGGATGGCTCGCGTTCGTCGTGCTGTGCCTGGGCGTCGGCAGCGCCGTCGGCACCCACAGCGCGAAGACCGCCGACTACCGGGTCGGCGAGGCCGGCCGTGCCGAGACCCTGGCCGCCCAGGCCCACCTGGAGCGCAGGTCCACCGAGCAGGTGCTGATCTCCGCACGGTCGGGGGAACTCGACCGACGAGCCGCCGAGACCGCCGCGAAGGACCTCACCGCCCGTATGAAGCGGCTGCCCGACGTCGCCGGTGTCGCCGCACCAGTGCTGTCCAAGGACCACGACATCCTCATGGTCGAGGTGTCCATCAAGGGCGAGGAGCGGGAGGCCGACGCCAAGGTCCACGCGCTCGTCGCGCAGACCGAGGCCGTCCAGAAGGCCCACCCCCGGCTGCTGCTCCAGGAGACCGGAAGTGCCTCCACCAGCAAGGGAGTCGACGATCAGCGCGACAGCGATCTCGCGCTCTCGGAGAAGATCACCCTGCCGGTGACGCTGGTGACGCTGCTGCTGGCCTTCGGCTCGCTCACCATGGCCGCCGTTCCGTTGCTGCTCGCGCTGTCGTCGATCGCGGCGGCCGTCGGCCTGTCGATGGTGGCCTCCCATCTCTCCCCCGACACCGGGGTCGGCACGAACGTCATCCTGATGATCGGCCTCGCGGTCGGCGTCGACTACACGCTCTTCTACCTCAAGCGGGAACGCGAGGAGCGGGCCCGCGCGGGCGGCCGGCTGAGCTCCGAAGCACTGGTGGAGCTGGCGGCGGCGACCTCCGGCCGGGCGGTCGTGGTCTCCGGGCTCGCGGTCGTCGCCTCCACGGCCACGCTGTACCTCGCCTCCGACGTGATCTTCTCCTCGCTCGCCACCGGCACGATCGTGGTCGTCCTGGTCGCCGTGGCCAGCTCACTGACAGCGTTGCCCGCGCTGCTCGTCCTCCTCGGAAGGCGCGCCGAACGCAGGGCCGCACGGCGGGCCGCGCACGGAAAGCCCGTGCGCCGTCGGGACGTCGACAGCGGCGGCCGTATGTGGGGCGCGCTGCTGCGCCCCGCGAGCCGTCACCCGCTGGCCACCCTCTGCGTCTCGGTCCTCGCACTGCTCGCCCTCGTCGCCCCGCTGGCAGGGCTGAGAATCACCGAGATGAGCCGGGACACGCACTCCCGGGAGATCCCCGCCATGCGGGTGTACGACCGGCTCAACGAGGCCTTCCCCGAGCAGCGGGTGACGCACGAGGTCGTGGTCCGCGCGGATGCCGCACGCTCCGTCGAGGTCACCTCGGCGCTGCACAAGCTGGCTGAACTCGCCGACGCCGACCGGCTGTTCGTCGCGGGGGCGTCGAGGATCCGGACTTCCGCCGACCACCGGACCGGTGTGCTGGAGCTGCGGGTCCCGCACCTCGGCAACTCGGACGAGGCGTACGACTCCCTCGACCACCTCCGCGACACCTACCTGCCCGCCACCGTCGGCCGGATCGACGGCGCCGAGTACGGCGTCAGCGGTGACGTCGCCCGGTACGCCGACTATCCCGCCCACCAGAACAGCAAACTCCCGCTGGTCCTCGGGGCGTTGCTCCTGGTCACGTTCGCGATGACTGTGTTCGCCTTCCGCTCCGTGGTGCTGGGCCTGATCGGTGTCGTACTGAACCTGCTGTCCGCGGCGGCCGCGCTGGGGCTGCTCGTCCTCGTCTTCCAGGGAACGTGGGCCGAGGGGCTGCTGGACTTCCACTCCACCGGGTCGATCGGCTCACGCGTGCCGCTCTTCCTCTTCGTGATCCTCTTCGGACTCTCGATGGACTACCAGGTGTTCGTGGTGAGCCGGATCAGGGAGGCCGTGCTCGCCGGAGTGCCGACGCGGCAGGCCGTGCTCGACGGGATCCGCCGGTCGGCCAGTGTCGTGACCAGCGCGGCCGTCGTCATGACGACCGTCTTCACGAGCTTCGTCTTCCTGCACATCATCGAGATGAAGCAGATCGGCTTCGTGCTCGCGGCGGCCGTGCTTCTCGACGCGTTCGTCGTGCGGATCATGATCCTGCCGTCGGCGATGCTGCTGCTCGGCGAGGCGAGCTGGTGGCCCGGGCGCGGAGCGGGCCGGCCGGCGGTACGGATGGATCAAGCCGCCCCCGAGCTGCCTGTGGTCGACGTACGTTGATCGGTATGACTGCTCTCGCCGGGCCGGGCGCCGACGCCTTCTGGGCCACGTCACTGCGCCGTTGGAACACGGTGTGCTGGGTGCTGTTCGCCGCCATGGCGGTCGGGCTCGTCGCGATGGACCGGCCGGGCGGGAGCAAGTACGCGGCGCTCGCCCTGCTCGGCAGTGTGGTGCTCTGCTACGCCGTCCTGGACCGCTTCCCCGGCAACCGGGTCGTACGGCCGCACGGCTACCTCACGGTGCTGGTCCTCGCACTCGGCGGGCTCGCGTACCTGCGCAGCAACTACGCGGCGCTGTTCATGGTGACGCTGCCGCACTACTGGATGTTCGGGCGGACACCGAGGGTCTCGATGGGGTTCCTGGGGCTCGCCACCGCCGGAACACTGGCCGGGAGCGTGCTGCGGCAGGACGGCTGGACGGTGGAGTTCTTCAGCGAGACCCTCGTCTCCACGGTGATCGTCGTCGCCGTGGGGGTGCTGATCGGGCTCTGGGCGCACTCGGTCGTCGCGCAGAGCGCCGAACGCGCCGAGCTGATCGTCGAGTTGGAGCGCACGCAGGCGCAGCTGTCCGAGGCGCACCAGCGGCAGGGGGCGGCGGACGAGCGGGAGCGGATGGCGCGGGAGATCCACGACACGCTCGCCCAGGGCTTCGCCTCGATCATCGTGCTCGCGGAGGCTGCCCGGTCTGGTGTCACGGCGGATCCGGCGCGAAGTGCCCAGCAGTTGCGGTCGATCGAGTCGACGGCACGCGAAAACCTGGCCGAGGCACGGGAGTTGGTCGGCTCGGGACGACAGCCCGGCCCCGGCCGGCTGGCGGCCGGGTCGGTGGCGCAGACCCTGCGCCGGATCCTGGACCGCTTCGCGGAGGACACCGGGCTGAGCGTGGACGCGGATCTGGAGGACCTCGTGTGCGACCAGCAGACCCGGATCGCGCTGCTGCGCTGCACCCAGGAGTCGCTGGCCAATGTCCGCAAGCACGCCCGCGCGTCGACGGTCGGTGTGGTGCTGGTCTGCCGGCCGTACGGCGTGGAGCTGGAGATCACCGATGACGGGACCGGGTTCGTGGTGGAGGAGTCGACGGGCTTCGGGCTCGACGGGATGCGCAAACGGCTGGCGGAGCTGGGCGGGAGGCTGACGGTGACGAGTTCGCTGGGCGACGGGACACGGGTGCTTGCGCTGATCCCCATCGAGAGCATGGAGAGCGCGGAGACCGGGGGCGCGGCATGAGCGGCGGAGGGCTTCGTATCGTCGTGGTGGACGACCACACCGTCATGCGGGCCGGGGTGGTCGCCCTGCTCTCCGCCGGCAGCGGCATCGAGGTCGTCGGCGAGGCGGGCGACGGGCGCGCGGCACTCGACCTCGTCGAGCGGTACGACCCCGATGTCGCCCTGGTCGACCTGCGGATGCCGGTGCTCGACGGGGTCGCCACCACCACCGAGATCGTCGCCCGTTTCCCGCGCACACGGGTGCTGATCCTGACGACGTACGACACGGACGCGGAGATCGAGCGCGGTGTGGAGGCCGGGGCCATCGGCTACCTCCTCAAGGACACCACGCGGGAGCAGCTGGTCGACGCCATCCACGCGGCGGCGCGCGGCGAGACGGTGCTCGCGCCCCGGGTCGCCGAGAGGCTGGTCGCCAGGATGCGGCAGCCCGTCCAGGTGCCGCTGACGGCCCGCGAGGCGGATGTGCTGAACGCGGTGGCCGACGGTCTGACCAATGCGGAGATCGGGCGCCGTCTCGTCATCGCCGAGGCCACGGTGAAGACCCATCTGCTGCGCCTGTTCGCCAAGCTCGACGTGAACGACCGGACGAGGGCGGTGGTGGTGGCCATGGAGAGGGGGCTGCTGCGACGGCCCTGACCCGCCTACCCGCAGGGCACGTTGAGCGACAGCAGGGCCGTGCTCGCGTCCTCCATGCGCACCTCACTGACCGCGGCGTTGCGCAACTGCGGGAAGACCCGGCGGTACTCGCCCAGCGGGATGGACAGCAGGGAGCACAGGACCAGGCGCAGCAGGGTGTTGTGGGCGACGACCAGGACGCGTTCGCCGGCGTGGGCGGTCGCGATGCGGCGCAACGCGTTCGCGCCCCGGGTCGCGGCGGTGCGCGGGTCCTCCGCCTCCGGGAAGGGGTACGACACCGGGTCCTTGCGGAACGCCTCGGCCCGCTCGGGGTGTTCTGCGGCGAACTCGGCGAGGGTGCGTCCCTCCAGGACCCCGAAGTCGCATTCGCGCAGGGCGGGTTCGCGGTGCGGGGTGAGGCCGAGGGCCCGGCAGGCGGGGTCGGCGGTGGCGACGGCGCGGGAGACGGTGGACGTCCAGATCGCGTCGACAGGGTGGGCTGCCGCCCAGAGGCCGAGGGCTTGCGCCTGGGCTCGGCCCTCGTCGGTGAGCGGGACGTCGCTCACCCCGGCGTAGCGGTTCTCGGCGTGCCAGATCGTGCGGCCGTGCCGGGCCAGCAGCAGTGTCGTCGTCATGACTGGGCAGTATCCAGGTCGAGGCGGGCCCGTGCGTGCGCGGCGACCGGCGTGGGCAGCCAGCCGCGCCGCTCCAGTTCGTCGACCAGCCGGGCGTAGGGGCCGGCGAAGAGCGCGGTGCGGGCCGGGCGCGGTTCGACGAGGGTGCGGATGCGGACCATGCGCTCGGCGGCGTCGGCGAGCGTGGCTGCGGCGCCCATTCCGTATGCGGCCAACGCGGCCATCCCCAGGGCGGGTTCGGTCTGCTCGGGTACGCGGGCGGGGCGGCCGAGGATGTCGGCGCGCAGCCGGTTCCAGTACGCGCTGCGGGCGGCGCCGCCGGTGAAGGTGAGGGTGCCGTCCATGGGGGCGCCGAGGGCGTGCAGGGAGTCGAGGCAGAGGCGTTCGGTGTAGCCGACGCCCTGCAGCAGGGCGGCCCACAGGTCGGCGTCGGAGGCGGGGGTGCCGAGGACGAAGGCGGTGGCGTCCGGCGCGAGGAAGGGAAAACGTTCGCCGGGTGAGGCGAGGGGGTAGGCGAGGACGGACGCGGGCTCGAAGGCGACGGCCGCTGAGTCCATGACGGCGGGCGTGGCGTCCGGGAAGTGCGCCGTGAGCGCGCCCGCTCCGACGCTGGACGCACCGCCGGGCAGCCAACTTCCGTCAGGCGCCCGGTGGTTGTAGACGACGCCCGTCGCGTCCCGGACCGGCTTTGACGCGGCGCCCTTGAGGACCAGGGTCGTGCCGAGCACCGAGTTCCAGGAGCCCTCGCGCAGCGCGCCCGAGGCGATCTGGGCGGCGCAGCCGTCGGTCATCCCGGCGATCACGGGGGTGCCGGCGGGGATGCCGGTGGCTTCGGCGGCGGCCGCGCAGACCTCGCCGATCCGGCTGCCCGGGCGGACGACCTCCGGCAGCAGTCCGTCGGGGAGGTCAAGCCGGGAGAGGGCCTCGCCCGGCCAGGTGTCGTGCTCGACGTCGTAGCCGGTCTTGAGGGCGTGGCTGGAGTCGGTCGGTGCGGGTCCGCCGGTGAGCCGGTGCACGATCGCGTCGGGCTGGTGGGCCAGCCGCAGGCCCCGCGCCCCGCCGTACTCCCCGACCAGCCAGAGCGCCTTCGGCAGCCCCCAGCCGTTCTGCACCAGGAGCCCGGCGTCCCGGGCCCGCCCGGCCTCCGGGGCCGCGCGCCCGTCGTCGTACATCAGGCCGGGGCTCACCGGCCGGCCCGAGCCGTCCGTCAACAGCACGGTCCCGGAGGTGCCGCACACCGCGAGTGCGCCGATCCGCAGGTCGGATCGCGCGCCGAGGGCGGCCCGGGCCGCGGCGCACACCGCCCGCCACCACTCCTCGGGGTCCTGTTCGTGCCGTACGCCGTCCCGGTGCCCGGTCAGCGGGGCCGAGCCGCTGCCGAGGAGCGTGCCCTCGCCCGCGACGAGCAGCACGCGGACGCTCTGCGTGCCCAGGTCGATCCCCAGCCACGCCTCGCCGCCCTCATACCCCATCAGACCTCCCGCACATATCTACCAAGACTGTGAACTTCTCACTCTGCCCTGAGATTTTCTGTTGCGCGAGGGATTGACGGCCAACTTCCGCCGTTACACCCTCTGTTAACGAGTCGACTCAACGTGTTAACCCCGACCGGACCGATGATGGAGGTCACGGATGGACATGCACGTGCACGACCGCCGACGCTTCCTCGCGCTCACCGCGGCGAGCGCCGCCGCCCCGCTGCTGACCGCCTGCGGCGCCGGGTTCGGTGGGGACGACAAGAAGAACGACGGTTCCGCCGCCGAGGATGTGAACGGTTCCTTCGACTGGAAGCGGGAGAAGGGCAGGACGGTCAAGGCGCTGCTGAACAAGCACCCCTACACGGACGCGCTGATCGCCGACCTCAAGGCGTTCACCGAGAAGACCGGCATCAAGGTCGAGTACGACGTCTTCCCCGAGGACAACTACTTCGACAAGCTCACCGTGGACCTCTCCAGCGGGCGTGCCTCCTACGACGTGTTCATGCTCGGCGCGTACATGGTGTGGCAGTACGGGCCGCCGGGCTGGCTGGAGGATCTCGGCCCGTGGATGCGCAACTCCTCGGCCACGAGCCAGGAATGGGACCAGGCGGACTTCTTCCCCAACCTCCTCCAGGCCGACCAGTGGTCGCTGAAGGCGGGCGCGCCGCTCGGCCGGGGCGGACAGTACGCGCTGCCGTGGGGCTGGGAGACGAACGTCGTCGCCTACAACACGGAGGTGTTCAAGAAGCTCGGCCTCAAGCCCGCGGAGAGCTTCGACGAACTGCGCGAACTCGCCGGGACCATCAAGCGCAAGGCCCCCGGCGCGGGCTTCGACGGGATGTACGGCATCGCGGTGCGCGGCTCGCGCAGCTGGGCGACGATCCACCCGGGCTTCATGACGATGTACGCCCGCAACGGACTGCACGACTTCACGGTCGCCGACGGCAAGCTGAAGCCCGCCATGAACACCCCGGAGGCCATCGCGTTCCAGCAGGACTGGGCCGACATGGTCAAGAAGGGCGGGCCGCCGTCCTGGACGTCGTACACCTGGTACCAGTGCTCCAGCGACCTCGGCGCGAAGAAGGCCGGGATGCTCTTCGACGCCGACACGGCCGCGTACTTCCAGGCGGTGAAGGGCGCGAGTCCGGCCTCCGGGAAGATCGCCTTCCATCCGGGGCCGAAGGGGCCGGGCGGGTCGCTGGCCACCAACATGTGGATCTGGTCGCTCGGGATGAACTCCCGGAGCAAGAAGAAGAGCGCCGCCTGGCTGTTCCTCCAGTGGGCGACCGGCAAGGAGCACCTGCGCAAGGGCGCGCTGACGTACAACCACATCGACCCGGTGCGGAAGTCGATCGCCCAGGACGGCGCGTACAAGGACAAGATGCGGCACCTGGAGGGGTTCATCGACACCTTCGAGGCGGTCGTCGACCAGACGAAGATCCAGTTCACACCGCAGAGCCAGTTCTTCGACGCGACGACGAGCTGGGCGGCCTCGCTCCAGGAGATCTACGGCGGCAAGAACGCCAAATCCGTGCTGAACGGGCTGGCGAGTGACCTGGCTCCCAAGGTGGGTTGACGCGGATGGCCGCGGACGCCCCACGCACGACCTCGCTGCCGGAGACCGACCACGGGGCGGCCTCACGCGAGGAGGGCACGCGGCGGGTACGGGCCGTCCCGGCCTGGCGGCGCGGTCTGCGCCCGTACCTGCTGATCGTGCCCGCACTGCTCCTCACCGGCGGGATCCTCTACCCCTTCGGACTCGGCCTGTACTACACACTGTTCGACTTCTCGGCGAGCAAGCCGCAGCCGGACATGGTGGGCTTCGAGAACTACCGGACCGTGTTCACCCAGCGCGCCTTCTGGGACTCGGCGTGGGTGACGGTGCTGTACGCGGTCGGGGCGGCGGCGTTCGAGACGGTCCTCGGAGTCGCGGTGGCCCTGCTGCTGCACCGCTCCTCACTCGTCGGCCGGGTGCTGGAGAAGATCCTGATCCTGCCGCTGATGATCGCCCCGGTGATCGCCGCGATCATCTGGAAGCTGATGCTGCAGCCTTCGGTGGGCGTGGTGAACCATCTGCTGAAACCCTTCGGCCTGGGGGGAGTTCAGTGGACGGACACCCCGACGGGCGCGCTGCTGTCGTCGATCGCGGTCGACGTGTGGGTCTACACGCCGTTCGTGGCGATCCTCGCGCTGGCCGGTCTGCGGTCGCTGCCCACCTCCCCCTTCGAGGCGGCGGCCGTGGACGGCGCGGGCTGGTGGTACACCTTCCGGCGGCTGACCCTGCCGATGCTGTGGCCGTACGTGCTGGTCGCGGTGATCTTCCGGTTCATGGACTCGCTGAAGGTGTTCGACATCATCTACGCCCTGACCGAGGGCGGGCCCGGCGACTCGACCGTCGTCCTGCAGATCCGGGCGTACCTGGAGGCGATCCGCTTCCAGCGCTACAGCTTCGGCATCAGCTACACGATCGTGCTGTGGGCCGTGGTGTACCTGGCCGCGATGGTGCTCGTTCGCCATCTGGGCAAGATCCAGCGGAAGGCCGCGGAGGTGTCCAAGTGAAGGTGAAGAAGCGTCTGTTGGGCTGGCTGGCGGATGCCGCGCTCATCCTCTACTTCGTCTTCGCGCTCTTCCCGATCGCCTGGATGGTGATCCTTTCGCTGAAGCCCGCCAACCAGCTCTTCAGCACCTACTTCTCGTTCACGCCGACCCTCGGCTCGTACCGGACGGTGCTCGGCGACAGCGAGGGCATCCCGTTCGTGCGGTTCTTCGTCAACAGCCTGGTGGTGTCGGTGGGCGCGGTGGCGCTCTCGCTCGTGGTCGGGCTCCCGGCGGCGTACGCGTCGGCGCGCTGGCGGTTCAAGGGCTCCGAGAACCTGATGTTCACACTGCTGTCGTTCCGCTTCGCACCCGAACTCACCGTGATCATCCCGCTGTTCGTGCTCTACCAGAAGCTCGGCCTCTTCGACACGTACGTCGGCATGGTGTGGGTGCTGCAACTCGTCACGCTCCCGCTGATCGTGTGGATCATGCGGTCGTACTTCGCCGATCTGACCCCGGAGCTCGAGCAGGCGGCCCTCCTCGACGGCTACACCCGCAAACAGGCGTTCTTCAAGGTCGCCCTGCCGCTGGTCAAGCCGGGCATCGCGGCCGTGTCACTGCTGGCGTTCATCTTCGCCTGGAACAACTTCGTCTTCCCGCTGATCCTCACCTCGAACGAGGCCCAGACCGTGACCGTGGGCGCGCTGTCCTTCCTCGGCGGCGACCGCCCCAAGTACAACCTCACGGCCGCCGCCGCGCTGATCTCCGTCGTACCGCCGCTGCTCCTTGCGCTGACCATCCAGCGGTATCTGGTGCGCGGGCTGTCGTTCGGGGCGGTGAAGTCGTGATCAGACTGCAGGGGATCCGGAAGGCCTACGGCAGGGCCACCGCCCTCGACGGGCTCGAACTCGACGTGCGCGAGGGCGAGTTCTTCTGTCTGCTCGGGCCCTCCGGCGCGGGCAAGACCACCACCCTGAAGACCGTCGCCGGACTCGAACAGCCGGATGCCGGGACGGTCGAGCTCGGCGGCGCCGACATGACCGGTGTGGAGCCGTACGACCGGGGCGTGGCCATGTGCTTCGAGAGCTACGCCCTCTACCCGCACCGCTCCGCCTACGACAACCTCGCCTCCCCGTTGCGCTCGCCGCGGCACCGGGTGCCGGCCGCCGAGGCCCGCGACCGGATTGCGGCGATTGCCGAACTCCTCGGTATCGGCGGCCTGTTGGACCGCCCGGTCGGGCAGCTGTCCAACGGTCAGCGGCAGCGTGTCGCACTCGGCCGGGTGCTGGTGCGGCCCGCGCGCGCCTTTCTCCTCGACGAGCCGCTCTCCCATCTCGACGCCAAGCTGCGCCAGCAGATGCGCGCCGAGCTGAAGGCGATCGGCGCCGTCCAGAACACGACCACGCTCTACGTCACGCACGACTCGGTCGAGGCGCTGGCGCTCGGCGACCGGATCGGCGTGATCCGGGGCGGGCGGATCGTGCAGACCGGCACGCGGGAGGAGATCTGGTACCAGCCCTGCGACACGGAGGTGGCGCGGGCGTTCGGGCGCCCGCGGATCAATCTGCTGCCGGGCACGGTGACGGACGCGCACGGCTTCCGTTCGGCGGACGGGGCTGTCGAGCTGCCGGTCGGCGCGGCGGCGGCCCCGGGCACCGAGGTGCTCGTCGGCGTGCGGCCCCGGGACCTCACGATCGGCGAGGGCCCCGTCGAACTCACCGGCACCGTGTACGTCACCGAGGTGCTCGGCCGGGCGGTCGAGGTCACCGTCCGGCTCGGCGGGCTGCACGTCTCGCTCGTCGCGCCGCGCGCGGATGCGGCGGGACTGCGTCCCGACGACCCGGTACGGCTGAGCGTCCGGCCTGAGAACCTGCTGCTGTTCGAGGCCGACCGGCCGGAGCGCCCAGGACGACGGATCGGGAAGAGCGCACGATGAGCAGCAGCAGCAACAGCGGTGGTGGCAGCGGTGGGGCACAGCAGGGGCCCGCGGCCCGGCAGTCCGCCATGGCCGAGCGGGTCCTGGCCGACGGTTCGGCGACCGCGGCCGAGCTGGCCGAGCGCTTCGGAGTGAGCCTGATGACCATCCACCGCGACCTCGACGAGCTCGAACGGCAGGGAATCGTCAGGAAGTTCAGGGGCGGGGTCACCGCGCAGCCGTCCGGTGTCTTCGAGTCGAACGTGCAGTACCGGCTGAAGACCATGCGGCCGCAGAAGGCCGCCGTCGCCGAGCACGCGATGAAGCTGATAGAGCCCGGCATGGCGATCCTCCTCGACGACTCGACGTCGACCCTGGAGATCGCGCGCAGGCTCCGGCTCGGCGAGATCACCCCGCTCACGGTCGTCACCAACTTCCTGGAGGCGATCAACCTGCTCGCCGACCAGCGGGGCATCCACCTGATGGCGCTCGGCGGCGACTACGACCCGCTGCACTCCTCCTTCCTCGGGGTGTCGTGCGTGGAGGCGGTGCAGTCGCTGCGCGTGGACGTCTGTTTCGCGTCGACCTCGGCGGTGCTCGGCGGGCACGCCTACCACCAGGAGCAGCACATCGTCTCCGTGAAGCGGGCGATGCTCGACTCGGCGGCCCGCAACGTCCTGCTGCTGGACCACACCAAGCTCAGCCGGGTCGCCCTGCACCGGGTGGCCCCGCTGTCCCGCTTCGACCTCGTCCTCGTCGACGACGGGGCGTCGGCGGAGGCGTTGCGCGACCTGGATGAACACAAGGTCCGTTACGAGGTGTGCACGACGAAGTCGGGCAGTGAGTGAAGGAAGCCGTGAAGGAGGGCGATGACCGCACTGGAGCTTCGTGAGCTGCGCAAGACCTACCGGTCGCGGGGACGGCCCGCCGTGGACGCCGTACGCGGACTCGATCTGGAGCTGCGCTCCGGCGAGCTGCTGGGGCTGCTCGGCCCGTCCGGCTGCGGCAAGTCGACGACCCTGCGCATGATCGCCGGCCTGGAGACGGTGACCGGCGGCGACATCCTGGTGGGCGGGGCATCCGTCGTCGGGCGGCCCGCGCAGCAGCGGAACATCGGCGTCGCCTTCGAGAACTACGCTCTGTATCCGCCGCTGAACGTCGCCGAGAACCTGGCGTTCGGGCTGAAGGCCAGGAGGCGGGGGGCGCGCGGGTCGCGTACGGAGGTCGCCCGCAGGGTCGCCGAGATGGCCGAACGGGTCGCGCTCACCGACCTGCTGGACGCCCGGCCCGCGGGCCTGTCCAGCGGCCAGAAGCAGCGAGTGGCCCTGGCCCGCGCGCTGATCCGCGAGCCGGACGTACTGCTGCTCGACGAGCCGCTGTCCCATCTCGACGCGGCGCAGCGCGACACCACGCGCCGCGAACTCAAGCGCATCCAGCGGGACTTGGGGCACACCACGATTCTGGTCACGCACGACCAGGAGGAGGCTCTGTCGCTCGCGGACCGGATCGCGGTGATGAAGGACGGGGTGATCCAGCAGCTCGGCACGCCCTACGAGATCTACGACTCCCCCGCCAACGTGTTCGTCGCGGACTTCGTCGGCGAGCCCGCGATCAATCTGCTGCCGGGCATCGCGGCCGACGACGGGCAAGTACGGCTGTCGGGCACGGTGCACCTCGCGCTGCCGGTGCCCGTGGCGAGGGGCCGCGAGATCGTGGTCGGGATCCGGCCGGAGGACCTGCGTCTCACGGAGGGCTCCGGCGAACGCGGACTGCCCGCCCGGGTCGTGGCCCATGAGCCCCTGCTGGAGTCGGGAATCGCCACCCTCGCCCTCGAAGGCGTCGAACGGCCACTGGTCGTGCTCACCGACCCTGAGGTGCGGCTCGCGAGCGACGAACGGGTGCGGGTGGCCGCCGACCCCGCGCTCACCCATGTCTTCGACGCCGAGACAGGAGAGTCCCTGCGATGACCGAAGGTGCGATGACCGGAGCTGCGGTTTCCGGGGCCGCGATGACCGAAGTCCTGCGTGTCGTGGCCGCCGGCGACCACTTCGTGCTGCCGAGGCTGATCGCGGAGGCGGTCACCGACGCGCTGCCCCGCGAGTCCGGCCGGGGTGTGCTGATCCGTGAACTGACCCTGGGCTGGCCCCTGGAGCCGTTCGGCCCGGTGGCCGAGGTGACCGAGGCCAGCGACGTCGAGGAGGAGTTGATCGAGGCCCTGGCGGACGAGAGGGAAGTTCTCGTCACCCAGATGGGACCGGTCACCGCACGCGTCCTGGAGGCCTCACCGGCGCTGCGCCTGGTCGTCGTCTGCCGGGGCGGCCCGGTCAACGTGAACCTGGACGCGGCCAAGTCCCGTGACGTACGGGTGTGTTACGCGCCGGGGCGGAACGCCGCCGCCACCGCGGAGTTCACCGTCGGCCTGCTGCTGGCCGCCCTGCGCCGCATTCCGCAGGCCCATGAACTCCTTGTGCGACAAGGGAGTTGGGAGGGCGCGAGTTACTACACCTACGAGCACAGCGGCCTGGAACTGGAGGACCTGCCGGTGGGCCTGGTCGGCTACGGCGCGGTCGGCAGCAGAGTCGCCCGTGTGCTGTGTGCCTTCGGCGCGCGGGTGATGGTCTACGACCCCTACGTGCGCGGTGAGGTGCACGGCCTGCGCGTCTCCTCACTCGACGAACTCCTGCGCCGGTCCCGGGTGATCACCCTGCATGCCCGGCTCACGCCCGAGACGCGTGGCCTGATCGGTGCCCGCGAGCTCGCGCTGCTGCCGCCCGGCGCGGTAGTGGTGAACGTGGCGCGCGGCCCGCTGCTCGACGAGGGCGCGCTGTGCGACGCGCTGGAGAGCGGCCGGCTGTCGGCTGCGGCGCTCGACACGTACGAACGGGAGCCGGTACCCGCCGGCTCGCGGCTGTTCGGCCTCGCCGAGCGCGTGGTGCTGACCCCGCACCTGGGCGGGGCCAGCCGGGCCGTGGCCGAGAAGGCGGCGGCGATCGCGGCCGCGGAGGTGGGCCGATGGGCGCGTGGGGAGCCGCTGGCGCACTGCCTGACGTGAGGGTCCTACGAGCGCCGTCGAGGTGAGGAGATCGGGCATGTACGTCGGGATCGATGTGGGCACGTCCGTGGTGAAGGCCGCCGCATTCGACGACGCGGGGCGCCAACTCGCCGTCGAGGCACGGCCGGTGGGCCTCACCATCCGGGACGGCTTCGTCGAGCAGGACATGGAGGAGGTGTACGCCGCGGTCGTCGCCGTCCTCTCCGCGCTGACCGCCGCCGTACCCGGCCCCGTCGAGCTGGCGGGGCTGACCGGGCAGGGTGACGGGGTGTGGCTGGTCGACGCGGCGGGGCGTCCGGTGCGGTCCGCCGTCTCCTGGATGGACGGCCGGGCCCATGAACTGCTCGACCAGTGGCTGGCGGACGGCACGTTCGAGACGGTCTTCCGGCGCACCGGAAACGCCATGTTCCCCGGCTGCCCCGGCCCGCTGCTGGCCTGGCTGGAGCAGCACGACCCCGCGTCCCTCGACGCCGCCACCACCGCGCTGTACTGCAAGGACATGGTCTTCCAGCGGCTGACCGGCGTCCGGGCCACCGATGTGTCGGACGCGTCGATGCCGTTCCTCGACCCGAGGACGCGGGCGTACGACAACCGGGTCGTGGAGCTGCTCGGCCTCACCCACCGGCGCGGGCTCCTCGCGCCGGTCAGCGACCCCGTCGCCACCGGGCAGACGCTCGGCGAGGGCCCGCCGCCGGGGCTTCCCGCGGGCACGCCGGTCAGCAACGGCCCGTACGACCTGCCGGCCTGCGCGCTCGGCGCCGGGCTCACCGAACCCGGCGACGGGCTGCTGATCGTCGGGACCTGTCTGGCCAGCCTGGTGGGCACGACGGACCTCGACCTGACGGGCGAACCGGCCGGCCTGTACATCTCCACCGACCGGGTCGGGTACTGGCTGCGCGCCATGCCCGCGATGGTCGGCACCGCCGCGCTCGACTGGGTGCTGTCGACCACCGGCGTCCAGCACGACGAGGTGGACGCCCTGCTGGAGGCGACTCCGCCCGGCGCGCACGGTGTCCGTGTCCTGCCGTACTTCGCCCCCTCCGGCGAGCGCGCCCCCTTCGTGGAACCGCGACTGCGCGCCGAACTCACCGGTGTCTGCCTGGAGTCCACCCGCGGCGACCTGATCCGCGCCACCTGCGAAGGCATCGGCTATGCGGCCCGCCACTGTCTGGAGGCGGCGGGGCTGACGGGGACCCTGGCGGTCTGCGGCGGCGGCACCCGCAGTACCGCCTGGATGCAGCTGCTGTCCGACGTACTGGGGCGGCCTCTGCGGGTCGTGGAGGGTGAGGTCGGCGCGCGCGGCGCGGTCCTCGCCGCCGCCGCGCGGCTCGGGGTCACCCTCGACACGGCCGCCTGGACCGAGCCGACGGTCGTCATCCCGCCCGACCCGGCGCGGGCCGCGTACTACGCCAAGGCGTACGAGGACCACTTGTCCCGCCTGGCCGAGGCCAGGACCCGCGCCCGCCACTGACGTCTTCGCCCCCTCCGCCCCTGCCCGTCCCGTACCTGGGGGCTGCCGCCCCCAGACCCCCGCAATCGGCCTGAACGGCCTCGTCCTCAAACGCCGGACGGGCTGAACAGCGCCTCCGGCCACCTCCGAAGGGAAGTCGTATGACCACGCGTCCGAGACGGAGAAGCCTGCTGCTCGCGGCCGCCGGGACGGCCGTGGCCGCCTCCGCGCCCGCCGAGGCCACGGCCGGGCCCCGCCCCACCCCCGTGGTCATCGGCCACCGCGGCGCCGCCGGCTGGCGGCCCGAGCACACGGCGGCGGCGTACACCTACGGCGTGCAGACGGGCGCCGACTGGATCGAGCCGGACCTCGTGCCCACCAAGGACCACGTCCTGGTGGTCCGGCACGAGAACGAGATCTCCCAGACCACCGACGTCGCCGCACACGCCGAGTTCGCCGGGCGCAGGACGACGAAGACGGTGGACGGGAAGCCGGTCACCGGCTGGTTCACCGAGGACTTCACGCTCGCCGAGCTGAAGACCCTGCGGGCGGTCGAGCGCCTCCCGCTGGTCCGCAACCGCAACACCGTCTTCGACGGCCGCCTCGAAGTGCTCACCTTCCAGGAGGTCGTGGACCTGGCCCGCCGCCTCTCGAAGACGTACGGCCGCACGGTCGCCGTCTTCCCGGAGACCAAGCACCCCACCTACTTCCGCTCCCTCGGCCTGGAGCTGGAGCCCGAACTGGCCCGTCTGATCCGGCGCAACCGGCTCGGCGCCCGCGAGTGCGTGGTGCAGTCCTTCGAGCCGACGAGCCTCAAGCGGATCGCCGCCGAGCGGCTGCGGGTCCCGCTGTGGCAGGCCCTGGGCACCACCGGCGGGCCCTACGACCTGGTCTCGTCCGGCGACCCGACGACGTACCGGGACATGATGACCCCGGCGGGCCTGGCGAGGATCGCCGCGTACGCGCAGTGGATCGGCCCCGACAAGTCCTCGCTCGTGCCGGTGGGCGCGGACGGCCGCCTCGGCACCCCCACCGCGCTGCTCGCCGACGCCCACGCGGCGGGCCTGAAGGTCGGCCCGTACACCTACCGCTGCGAGAACCAGTTCCTGCCGGCGGACTTCCGGCGCGGGACGGGACCGAACGACTTCGGTGACGCTTTCGCCGAGTACTCCCTCTATTACGGGCTCGGGGTGGATGCTGTCGTGACGGATTTCCCGGATCTGGCAGTGATCGCGCGGAGGGGCTCGTGACCAAGTACCTGGACTGCCCGACCTGTGGCGGCATGCACGACTTCCGCCTGCTGAACGACGCCGAGAAGGCGGCCGTCAGGGCGACCAAGCGGTTCACCTACGTGCACGATCTCTGGCGCTGCACCGT
Source organism: Streptomyces sp. SAS_270 (assembly GCF_052543295.1). Classification (NCBI taxonomy): domain Bacteria; kingdom Bacillati; phylum Actinomycetota; class Actinomycetes; order Kitasatosporales; family Streptomycetaceae; genus Streptomyces; species Streptomyces sp. SAS_270. The sequence goes on along the minus strand of NZ_JBMNDS010000008.1, from coordinate 25,477 downwards.
CCGGGGGTGCGTACGGTTCCAGCGCTGGGACAAGAAGAACGAGGGCGGCCTCCTCCCCGAGGAGTTCCGGGAGAAGGCCGCCGAGTCGTGACGCGTGACCCGTCTCGCGCCGGGTGACCTACAGGTTGCTGAAGTCCGGCCCCGCCGTCCGCGTCCGCTTGATCTCGTAGAAGCCCGGCACGGAGGCGACGAGCAGCGTGCCGTCCCACAGCTTGGCGGCTTCCTCGCCCTTGGGGGCCGGGGTGACGACCGGGCCGAAGAAGGCGATCTGCTCGCCGTCGGCGCCCGGCACCGCGATCACCGGAGTGCCGACGTCCTGGCCGACCTTCTCGATGCCCTCCTTGTGGGAGGCGCGCAGCTCGGCGTCGAACTCGAAGTCATCCTGGTCGGCGTAGTCGATCAGGCCGGCGGGGAGGCCGACCTCGTCGAGCGCGGCGGCTATCGCTTCCTTCGTGGGGCCCTGGCCCTCGTTGTGGAAGCGGGTGCCGAGCGCGGTGTAGAGCGGACCGAGGATGTCGGAGCCGTGCTTCTGCCAGGCCGCGGTGACGACACGGACGGGCGCCCAGGCCTTGGTGGTCAGCAGCTCGCGGTACTCCTCGGGCAGTTCGTCCAGCTTGGGCTCGTTCAGGACGGCCAGGCTCATGATGTGCCAGCGGACCTCGATGTCCCGGACCTTCTCCACTTCCAGGACCCAGCGCGAGGTCATCCAGGCCCAGGGGCACAGCGGGTCGAACCAGAAGTCGACAGGGGTCTTCTCGGACACAGCGGACATGGCTCTCCTCGGAAGGCGGTGTTTCACGGGGCAACACCGACGGGCGCCCACCCCATTCCCGGTGTCCGGTGTCAGGTGCACATGGCAGGATCGGTGCTGTTCAGCCGTACCCGTGACCAGACACACACGCCACAAGGGAGTGCCGCCCGTGCCCGGTGAGAATCTGTCCCGCGACGAGGCCCGGGAGCGGGCCGCCCTGCTGTCCGTCGACGGGTACGAGGTATCCCTCGACCTGCGGTCCGCGGTCGGGGACGCGCAGAGCGAGCCGCGGACGTTCCGCTCCGTGACCACGATCCGCTTCCGGTGCGCCGATCCGGGGGCCACGAGCTTCGCCGACCTGATCGCGCCGAGTGTGACGGCGGTCTCACTCAACGGCAAGGACCTCGACCCGGGCAGCGTCTTCGACGGGACGAGGATCGAGCTGGCGGAGCTGGCCGCCGAGAACGAACTCGTCGTCGACGCCCAGTGCGCGTACTCCCGCACCGGCGAGGGCATGCACCGCTTCGTCGACCCGGAGGACGGCGAGGTGTACCTGTACACGCAGTACGAGCCCGCCGACTCCCGGCGGGTGTTCGCGGGCTTCGAGCAGCCGGACCTGAAGGCCCCCTACCGCTTCGAGGTCCGGGCGCCCGAGGGCTGGACGGCGTGGAGCAACGGCGTCGGCGAACTGGTCGACGGGGTGTGGGAGTTCGCCGAGACGAAGCCGATCTCGACGTACATCACCGCCATCGCCGCCGGCCCGTACCACTATGTGACGGACTCCTACGAGCGGGTCTTCGAGGACGGTACGCGGCTGGAGATCCCGCTCGGCGCGATGTGCCGCAAGGGGCTCGCCCGGCACTTCGACGCGGACGACGTCTTCCTCGTCACCAAGCAGGGGCTGGATTTCTTCCACGACCACTTCGACTACCCGTACCCGTTCGGGAAGTACGACCAGGCGTTCGTGCCAGAGTACAACCTCGGCGCGATGGAGAACCCCGGACTGGTCACGTTCCGCGAGGAGTTCATCTTCCGCGGCAAGGTGACGCAGGCCGCGTACGAGCGCCGCGCCAACGTCGTCCTGCACGAGATGGCGCACATGTGGTTCGGCGACCTGGTGACCATGGTGTGGTGGGACGACCTGTGGCTGAAGGAGTCCTTCGCCGACTTCATGGGCACGTTCTCGATGGCCGAGGCGACCCGCTTCACCAACGGCTGGGTCACCTTCGCCAACAACCGCAAGGCCTGGGCGTACCGCGCCGACCAGCTCCCCTCCACACACCCGATCACGGCCGACATCCGTGACCTGGAGGACGCGAAGCTCAACTTCGACGGCATCACGTACGCCAAGGGTGCCGCCGTTCTGAAGCAGTTGGTGGCGTATGTCGGCCGGGACGCCTTCCTTGAGGGTGCGCGCCGCTACTTCAAGCAGAACGCGTACGGCAACACGCGCCTGGGCGACCTGCTGTCGGTCCTGGAGGAGACGAGCGGGCGCGACATGACGGCCTGGTCGCGGGCCTGGCTCCAGACGGCGGGCGTCAACTCCCTCACGCCGCAGGTGATCCTGAACTCCGAGGGCCGCATCACCGAGCTGGCCGTGCTGCAGGAGGCGGCGGAGTCCCACCCCGAACTGCGGCCGCACCGGGTGGCGGTGGGCCTGTACCGGCGCTCGCCCGAGGGCGCCCTCGAGCGGTACGCGCGCGCCGAGGTGGACGTCGAAGGACCGCGCACCGTCGTCGGTGAACTGGCCGGAGCGGACGCCCCCGAACTGGTGCTGGTCAACGACGACGACCTGACGTACTGCAAGATCCGCTTCGACGAGAACTCGCTCGCCACGCTGCGGGACCAACTCGGCGACCTCACCGACCCGTTGTCGCGCGCCCTGTGCTGGTCGGCGCTGTGGAACCTCACGCGCGACGCGCTGATGCCCGCCCGCGACTTCGTCGACCTCGTCCTGCGCTTCGCGGGCCGCGAGTCCGACATCGGCGTCCTGCAGATGCTGCACGCCTGGGCGAACTCGGCGCTCACCCACTACGCGCAGCCGCAGTGGCGCGAGACGGGCGGGCGCCTGCTCGCGGAGGGCGCGCTGCGGGAGCTGCGGCTCGCCGAGCCGGGCAGCCAGCACCAGCTGACCTGGGCGCGCTTCTTCGCGGCGGTCGCGTCGAGCGAGGCCGATCTCCAGCTCCTCCAGGGCCTGTTGGAGGGAACGGCCAAGATCGACGGTCTGGAGGTGGACCAGGAGCTGCGCTGGTCGTTCCTGGAGCCGCTGGCCGCGCACGGTGCCGCGGACGAGACCGTTCTCGGGGCCGAGCTGGCCCGCGACGACACGGCGTCCGGCAAGCGTCACCAGGTGCGCTGCCTCGCCGCCCGCCCCTCGGCGGCGGTCAAGGCGCAGGCGTGGGCGTCGGTCGTGGAGTCCGACGCCCTCTCCAACGCCCTGGTCGAGGCCACGATCGCGGGCTTCGCCCAGTCCTCGCACCGCGAGCTGACCGCGCCGTACGCCCCGAAGTACTTCGAGGCGATCGAGCGCGTGTGGGCCGACCGCTCCATCCAGATCGCCATGGACGTGGTGAAGGGTATTTTCCCCTCCCTCCAGGACTCACCGGAGACCCTGGACGCCACGGACAGCTGGCTGACCGCCCACGAGGACGCGCCGCCGGCCCTGCGCCGGCTGGTCCTGGAGGCCCGGGACGACCTGGCGCGAACGCTGCGGGCGCAGGCCTGCGACGGGGCCGCCGCCGGCTGACACGAGCATGGCAGCCATGGCCAAGGATTGAGCCTGCCGTCACCGTTACGAAATTCAGGCAAACGGAACCGTAACCCCTGGTCCCACCCGAACGGACCAGGGGTTTTCCCTGCCTACTCGGCAACCGAACACCCGTCCTTTAGCGCCATCTTGTCCAGATTTGTCGACAGGCGTGTAACAGCGGTTAGGACGCCGATCCGTAGCGGGAAACCCCGGGTCATGAACCACAACACCCCGCTCTCCCCGCTCTCCCCCCGCCCCCTGCGTCACCTCTCCGACGTCCAGCGCCGCGTCCTGACCACGGGCCAGCTGCGTGAGCACGGCGTGACGGCCGCCGAGACGAACGAGCAGTGCCGCCCCGGCGGCGCCTGGCAGCAGCTCCTGCCGGGGGTCTTCCTGCTCCACCCGGGCCCGCCCACCTCGGAGGAGCGGCTGCACGCGGTCCTGCTGTACGCGGCCCGCGGCCCGGTGCGCGAGCTGTCGACGGCGATCCCTGCGCAGCCCGGCTCGGAGGAGGCACACGCGCCGCTGCGCTACACCGACGCGGTGGTCACGGGTCTTGCCGCCCTCGCGCTGCACGGCTTCGCGTCCGCGCCGCCGCTGCTCTCGCTCGACCGGATCGACGTCCTGGTCCCCCGGCTGCGCCGGCTGCGCTCGACGGGCTGCGCCCAGGTGATCCGCACGGCCGCGCTGCCCGCGCCCGACCTCGTCGCGGGCGTCCCGGTCGCCCCGGTCCCGCGCGCCGTGGCGGACGCGGTGGCCGAGCTGACGGACGCGAACGCGGTACGGCGGCTGCTGACCGAGGCCGTACGCGGAGGGCACTGCGAACCCGCCGCGGTGGTACGGGAGTTGACCCAGGCCAAGCTTCTGAACCGCCCGCACGTGGTGGACGCCGTCGACTCCCTCATCGCCGAGGGCCGCGCGATCGCGGAGGACCGCCTGTACCGGATGGTCCAGGAACACGGCCTGCCCGACCCGGTCTGGAACGTGGACCTCCGGCTCCCCGGCGGCCCTCACCTCGGCGGCCTCGACGCCTACTGGCCCGACCAGGCCGTCGCCGTCGAGCTGGACACCCGCGCCCCCCGCCAGGACGAGGACGCCATGTGGTCCGAGTACGCCCGCAAACGCGAGGTCCTCGAACGTCTCGGCATCACCGTCGTGTACATCACCCCGAAGAAGCTCCGGGAATCCCTCGACCAGCAGGCCACCGTCGTCCGCACCGCCCTGATGGCGTCGAACGAACGCGACCCGGCCGCCTATGTCGTGGTGCTGCCGCGGTAGTGACGGACCGAGCCCGCACCAGGAGGGGAGAGGAGGGGCCACCGGGGTGCCGGGGGCCCCTCCTCGTATGTGTCCGCAGGCAGGGCCGGATGTCTACTCGGTCCCGCAGAACTCCGCCTCGATCACCGCCCCCGCGTCCCCCGACCAGTCGCCGTTGAAGTTGAAGGCGAGGGAGTGGCGGCCGTCGGGGGTGGTCGCGGCTGCCGAGGAGGAGCCGTGGATGCCGCCGTCGTGGCCCCAGAGGTGGGTGCCGCAGGAGAGGGTGATGTCGGCGATGCCCAGGCCGTAGCGGTTGGCGGAGCCCTCGATCCTGATGGTGGTCTTCATCTCCTTGAGCTGCTTCTTCGGCAGGAGCTTGCCGCGCAGGAGGGCCGAGTAGAAGCGGTTCAGGTCGGCGGAGTCAGAGATCACCTCGCCGGCGGAGGAGGCGAGGGAGGGGTTGAGTTTCGTGACGTCGTACGTCGGACCCGTCGCCGTCTCGGCGAGCTTGGAGTAGGCCCGGCTGCTGGGCTGCGGGACCGTGACCCGGGTGCCGGGGAGCGAGGTCGCGCTCAGGTGGAGCGGTTCGATGATGCGGTGGCGGATCTCCGTCGCGTAGGAGTGGCCCGTCACGCTCTTGATGACCATGCCCGCCAGTACGTAGTTCGTGTTCGAGTAGCTCCACGACGTGCCGGGTGCGAAGAGCGGCTTGTGGGACATGGCGATCCCCACCAGCTGCTTCGGGGTCTTCGTGTCGTAGCGGTGCTTGAAGAAGCCGTCCTTCAGGAAGTACGTGCGGCCGAAGGTGTCGTCCGCCGTGTAGTTGAAGATCCCCGACGTGTGGTTGAGGAGCTGGCGCACGGTGATCTTCCGTCCGTCGTGGCCGTGGCCGTGGACCACGCCCGGCAGCCACTTGTCCACGGTGTCGTCCAGCGACAGCCTGCCCTCCGCCTCCAGTTGGAGCAGGACGGTGGAGACGAACGTCTTCGTGATGCTGCCGACCCGGTAACGGTCGTCGGCACTGCGCGGCTTGCCCGTCTTGAGGCTGCCCACGCCCGACGTCGCCTTCCAGGTGCCGTGCGCGTCCTTGGCCTGGAGCGCGACACCCGGGACGCCGTCCTTCACGGCCGCGTCCATGGCCGCCCGGGTGGCGCCGTGGTCCCCTCCCGCGGGCGCCGCGGTCGCGGGTCCTGCCAGTGTCGCCGCCAGCGCCACCGCGGTGACCGCCGCCAGCGCCGTACCCACTCCCGAAACCGGTCCTCTGCGCACCGACATGTCTTCCCCCTCCGTCGAGCTTCGTGGTCGCGGGGAAGGACCGGGGCGGGGTGCGCAAAGGTTGCCTGTGATACCGCAGTTGAGCGGGATTCAGCCCTTCTTCAGGACCAGCTCGGTGTTGCGGTCCACCGCCGAGCCCGTCAGGTCCGTCCTCGCCCCGGGGGCGTTGAAGGACAGTTCGCGGTAGAGCGCCGCCAGGCCCGTCTGGGTGAGGTCGGCGTAATCCGTGCGGTGCGGGGCGCCGGACTCGATGAGGGTGGTGAAGAGGGAGAGTGTGCCGTCGTGGTTGTCCACCAGCTCGATGACACGGGCGAGTTGGGGGAAGTCGACGTGCGAGGCGGTGGAGACCTCCCAGAAGGGGTGGCGGCCCGCGCCCTGGTGGGCGACGATCTCGTTGCGGTGGGTGTGGCCGTTCACCCAGGCCAGGACGTTGCGGTGGTTGCCGAGAAGAGCGACCAGCTCGGCGCCGTCGTGCCGCCGTTCGCGCGGGTGCGCCGGGTCGGTGCGCGGGTTCTGCATCGACTTGCTGGTGTGGTGACTGAAAACGATGACGTACGAGTCGTTGTTCTCGCTCAGCGTCCGCTCCAGCCACTTCAGCTGGGCCGTGCCGATGGAGCCCGCGTAGTGGCCGCCCGGGTCGGTGGTGTCCAGGCTGATGCCGAGGACGTCCTCGGCGATGCGGAAGGTGTAGTACTGCGTGTTCGCCGCGAGGTTCGCCGACGAGTAGCCGTGCCCGATGGGGCCGGGGCCGGTGTTCGCGGGGTCGAGGTGCGCCCGGAGGTATTCGGCGGGCGTGAACGGGGCGCGCCGCTCGTCCGGGGTGACCGAGCGCAGGTCGCGGGTGTGCGCCTTCAGCATGTCCCTGAACTGGACGCCCTTGGGGTCCTTGCCGTCCTTGATGGCCTTCAGCAGGGTCTTGCTGGTCGCGGCGGGCAGCGACATCAGCTTCTTGCCGCCGGTCGCGAAGTCGGTGAGGTAGGAGTCGCCGTGCGCGTAGCAGCCCAGGGGCAGCGCGTCGTGGTTGCCGACGGTGGAGTACCAGGGCAGACCGAGGCCGGGGCTTCGCACTTCGCGGATCGCGGCCTCCAGGAAGCCCTGGATACGCGGGAAGCCGAGCTGCTTGTCGGCGTCGCGGAGGGCGGCGTCGGGCTGCCAGTAGAGCTTGAGGTCGCTGTTCTGGACGCCCTCGTAGTGGCGCGGGTCACCGGAGTTGGGGGTGATGCGGCCACCGCTCATGACCTTCAGGAACCAGTCCAGTTCCGTCTTGGAGTTGTTGTCCGTGTTGTCGCCGGTGGTCATGACGAAGTGGAGCGGGGAGCCGGTGACGGGCGCTCCCCGCAGGGTGTTGACGCGCTCGACGAGCGAGACGGCGCCCGCGACGGACAGGGTCTCCTGCGGCCGCCAGGCACTCGCGGACTGGGACCGCAGGAACTCCAGGCGCAGCGGGTGCTGGGTGTCGACCAGGTGCAGGTCGGTGAACTGCACGAAGGCGGCGAGCGCGGTGCGCCGTGCGGCGCGGCCCGAGTGCGGCGTGGCGAGCTCGCCGCGCACGACGCGCTTCCAGGCGGGGCCGTCGCCGAGCCTGCGGTAGCCGGAGCTGCCGCGGGGCGTGGCGACCGAGGACAGCGTGGTGCCGCGGGTGTAGGGGGCCAGCGGCGCGGCGGGCGCCTGGCGGGACACGGCGATGGGTGCCTCCTGCGCGGCGGCAGGAGCGTGTCCGGTGGCGGCGTGGGCCGCGGAGTCGGGCCGCAGGGCGAAGCCGACGCCCGCGGAGAGGGACACCGCTCCGGTGGCGGCCAGCACGGTGCGGCGGTTGACGGCGGCGGGTACGGCGGAAGCTGCGGCGGTGGCGACAGAGCGTATGCGCGGCATGGCGCGATCTCCCCGAGTACGAACGCGTCGGCGGTGGTCGCGGGGAGTGCGTTGCGCGGACTCCCCGCTCACACTGGATCGTTGGCACCGGGGATGACCTGGACGTTAACTGAGCAGCAACGGGCAACGCCGATCACCGTACGTGGATCTTGGACTACCCTGCGCGGCCATGGAGCCCTCTCCGAACGGCCGGAAGCCGGTCACTCCGCGTTCATCTGCCGGGGTACTCCACCTGTTCCAAGGGGGGTTTTCCCGCTTCTCAGCTCTAGTCGACGGGGTTCTCCCGCTCCTCCGCCCGGGTCGCCGTCCGGCCCAGGGCCGGGCGCTGTCGCCACAGCTCCAGGCCGACGTCGACGAGTCCGACGCGCTGCAGCGCGGGCACCTCGTCGAGGGGGTGCCAGGCCGCCATGTCCGTGGAGCCGTTCGTCTCGTGGCGCAGGTCGCCGCCGGTGATCCGGGTCTCGTAGACGATCCTGAGGCCCTGGAAGTCGGCGGCGGTGCCGAGCCGGCGTGGGTAGCGGCGCCGGGTGGAGTCGATGCCGAGGAGGGTGAGCGGCTCGACGGTGTAGCCGGTCTCCTCCTCGGCCTCGCGGATGACGGTGTCGTACGGGTCCTCGCCGTGGTCCATGCCGCCGCCGGGCAGCGTCCACCGCTTGGTGCCGTCGCCGGCGACCCAGCGGGCCAGCAGCATCTGTCCGTCCCGTACGCATACGGCGTAGGCCGCCACCCTCAACTCCTTGTGCATGCCCAGACGTTACGACAGGGCGGGGTTGGCCGGTGAGTACTCGGGCGGTCCCCAGCGCAGCGGACTCGCGCCCGGGGCATCCACGACCCCCTCGACGGTGAAGCGCACCGTCCGCTCCCCTTCCCCGTCGAACTCCGTCCGCGCCCGGCCCGTGAGCTGGAGCACCGCCCCCGACGTCCAGTCCAGGAAGAGCAGGCCGCAGCGCGCGTCGGCCGTCAGGTTGCCGAGGGTGAGGTACATGGAGTTGCCGGGATAGTCACGCCAGTTCAGCTCGCGCGGGGAAGTGACGTGCACGAAGCCTGGGTTGCCGCCCCGGTGGCTGGCGTCGGCGCCGTGCGCGTGCACGGTGGCGATGAAGAAGGTGTCGGCGCTCTCGATGAACTCCCGCTGCGAGGAGGTGAGTTCGCTGCCGTGCCGGGGCGCCACGGCAGCCCGCTCGACCGTCTCGTACGTCTCTCTGCGCTGCAGGTATTTCGGGCAGTTGGAGAACACCTGGTCGGCGTCGATCGCGAGGCCGCGGGCAGTGGGGGTGGACCGGCCGTTCAGGCGCATACGGCGGCGGGTGCGCGGGTCGAGTTCGATGGTGCCGACCGCCGTGCCCGCGATGGCGAGGGCGGCGGTGAGCGGGTCGCCCTCGCGGGGGCCGCCCCGGACGGAGATCCGGTGCGGTCCCGTCGCCCGCACGAACCCGGGTTCGCCGGTGAGCAGCGAGGCCCAGACCGCCCCGGTGTCCGGGTCTGCGGCGCCGATGACCAGCATCGGCTGGAGTTCGAGGAAGGCGGCGGCCACCGGGCGGATGCCCTGCCCGATGGAGCGCCCCACGTGATCGGCGAGGTCGCGGACCCCGACCCGGTCCTGCACGGCCCGCGAGCCGGAGTGATAAGTCACCGCTCCTCCTAGAAGAAACCGCAGGTCGGAGCCGACTCCGACGGCGCTGTCGCACCCTCGACGCCGCTCGGCGTGTAGATCTCCAGCCGGGTGCCGTCGGGGTCGTGGAAGAAGATGCCGCCGGACGCCGATCCCTCGCGGTGGGCGACCACACCCTCGTACGCGAACTCCACCCCCTGGCCGCGCAGGGCCTCCTCGTACGCCCGCACCCGCTCGACCGTGTCGACCTCCAGGGCCAGGTGATGCAGGCCCGCGCGCCCCTTGTCGTACGCGCCCTGCGCCTGCTGCCAGAGGGTGAGCACGAGCTGTCCGTCGGTGCCGAGGAACGCGTACCTGCGGCCCTCCTCCTTGCCCTCGCCCATCACCTCGAAGCCGAGGACGTCGCGGTAGAAGGCGAGCGAGCGGTCGAGGTCGGTGACATTGAGGCCGATGTGGCCGGTGCGCAGGGTCATGACAGTCCCCATCCGTTCCGTCGGCGGCAGCCCTTGATGGCTAACCCCTGAAAATGAGATTAGAGGTTAGAATCGAAGAATACAACCGCTCACGTACTCTTGACCGGTTAGCACGGAAGGGAGCCCCACATGTCCGCCGCCCACGACCCGCGCCCGCTCACCGGTGAGCCGCTCGCGCTCGACCTGATGAACACCCGGTGGATGCACGAAGGTGCGGTGCAGGATCTGCTGACGGACACGGACGGGCTGGCGGTATGGCTGGCGGCCAACGGGCTCGACTTCCCCGCCGACGAGGCGGTCCTTCGCCATGTGCACCAAGCGCGCGACGCGCTCAGAAGCGCGGTGGACGGCTCACTCACCGAGGGCGCCGAGCGCGTCGACGCCGTGCTCGCACACGGGCGCATCCGGGCCACCCTGAGCACAGAGGGGCCGGGCGAGCAGCCCGAGTTCAGCAACCCCTCCTGGGGTCCCGCATGGCTCGCCGCCCGCAACTACCTGGAGCTCCTGAGCACCGCCCCCGACCGCATCCGCCGCTGCGCGCACGGCTCGTGCATCCTGCACTTCTTCGACACGTCGAGGAACGGCACACGCCGCTGGTGCTCGATGGCGGCGTGCGGCAACCGCGCGAAGGCGTCCCGCCACTACGCGCGAACGAAAGAGAGTTAAGTCGACACAAAGGGATATCCCTACCGACCGATATGTCCATCGATAGCGGGCTATCACTGGCGTGACGTATGGCGGAAGTACGCCATGGCTTCATCTCGCCTCGGTCAACTCTCCCCAAACATCTGCCCCTTAGGCAAAGCTGAGCGGTCATCCGGGTTCACATACCGGACTGACGTGATCGCGTTCCGTGACATCAGCGGAACCGGTCACTCCACGCTCGTTCCTTTACCTACAAGGGATGCTGATGACCCCCGAACCTCAGCGCGCTCCGATCTCGGGCGCGAGACGCGCGGCCCGCATAGCCGTGGCCGCGGGCCTGGTGGCCGCGCTCTCCGCGGCCGGGCCGATACCCATGGCCTTCTCCGCGGACACGGACACCACTCCGGCCGACCCCGCCGTCAAGTCCGCGAGCGCCAAGCTCGGTTCGGACGACGCCGACCTCCTGGCACAGGCCAAGACGGACGGCGCCAAGAACGTCACGATGATGATCGCCACCGCTCCCGGGCAGACCGAGCAGGTCGCCAAGGAACTGGACGCGGTCAAGGGCGGCTCGGTGGGCCGGGCCTACGACAAGCTCGGCTACGTCCGCGCGACCGTGCCCACGGGCAAGGCCGACTCGGCCATCGCCGCCGCCGAGAAGCTGTCCTCCGTGCACGGCATCGACCTGCGCCAGGAGATAGCCCTCGACGACCCCACCCCGAGCGCCGACACGGCCAAGGGCGCCAAGGAGCAGGCCACTTCGGCAGCCACGTACCCGGCGCCGAACGAGAAGACCCCCGCCGTCAACCCGTACAACCCGTCCTTCGAGACGGGCGCCGTCGACTTCGTGAGGAAGAACACGAAGGCGGACGGCCGGGGCGTCACCATCGGCATCCTCGACTCCGGCGTGGACCTCGGCCACCCGGCACTGCAGAAGACCACCACCGGCGAGCGCAAGATCGTCGACTGGGTGACCTCGACCGACCCGATCCTGGACAGCGACGCCACCTGGCGTCCGCAGGTCACCCCGGTGTCCGGGCCCACCTTCACCTACAGCGGCAAGACCTGGACGGCGCCCGCGGGCTCGTACCAGGTCAGCACCTTCAAGGAGTCCGCCACCACGGGCGGCGACGCCAAGGGTGACGCGAACCGCGACGGTGACACCACCGACTCGTGGGGCCTGCTGTACGACCCGGCGGCCGGCACCGTCCGCGTCGACCTGAACAACAACAACGACTTCACCGACGACACACCGATGAAGCCGTACAAGGACGGCTACCAGGTCGGCTACTTCGGCACCGACAACCCGTCGACCGACGTCGTCGAGCGCCAGCCGTTCGTCGTGCAGATCCGCAAGGACGTCCCGATGGACCCCTACGGCGGCGACTGGGTCGGCCAGAAGCGCGACTTCGTCAACATCGGCGTCATCGAGTCCGAGCACGGCACGCACGTCGCGGGCATCACCTCCGCGAACGGCCTGTTCGGCGGCAAGATGAACGGTGCCGCGCCGGGCGCGAAGATCGTCTCCTCGCGCGCCTGCACCTGGACCGGCGGCTGCACCAACGTCGCGCTCACCGAGGGCATGATCGACCTCGTCACCAACCGCGGTGTCGACATCGTCAACATGTCCATCGGCGGTCTGCCCGCGCTGAACGACGGCAACAACGCGCGCGCCGAGCTCTACACCCGCCTCATCGACACCTACGGCGTCCAGCTGGTGATCTCCGCGGGCAACTCCGGCCCCGGTGCCAACACCATCGGCGACCCCGGCCTGGCCGACAAGGTCATCTCGGTCGGCGCGGCCATCTCCAAGCAGACCTGGGCGTCCAACTACGGCTCGCAGGTGAAGAAGCCGTACGCGATGCTGCCCTTCTCCTCGCGCGGCCCGCGTGAGGACGGCGGCTTCACCCCGACGCTGACCGCGCCCGGCGCCTCGATCAACTCCACCCAGACCTGGCTGCCGGGCTCCCCGGTCGCCGAGTCGGGTTACACGCTGCCGGCCGGCTACTCGATGCTCCAGGGCACCTCGATGGCCTCGCCGCAGGCCGCGGGCGCCTCCGCGCTGCTGCTGAGCGCCGCCAAGCAGCGGCACATCGCCCTCACCCCGGCCGTCCTGCGCACCGCGCTGTCCTCGACCGCCCACCACATCGACGGTGTGCAGGCGTACGAGGAGGGTGCCGGCCTCATCGACATCGTGGACGCCTGGGACGCCATCAAGGACGGCGCCACCGCCCACGACGCAGTGCCCAATAACTACGTCGTCAAGGCGCCGGTCGACACCGCGATCGACGGCGCGCTGAAGACGCCGGGCTTCGGCACCGGCCTCTACGACCGCGAGGGCGGCCTCAAGGCGGGCCAGAAGAAGACGTACGACGTCACGATCACCCGTACGTCCGGTCCGGACAAGGCCGTTCGCCACGATCTGCACCTCGCGAACAACAAGGCCGGCACCTTCAGGATCGTGGGCAAGGGCGAGGTGACGCTGCCGCTGAACAAGCCGGTGACCGTCAAGGTCCAGGCCGCCCCCGAGTCCGCGGGCATCAAGAGCGCGATCCTTGAGGTCGACGACCCGGCGACCGAGGGTGTCGACAAGCAGATCCTCACCACCGTCGTGGTCTCCACGCCGGTCAGGTACACGTTCTCCGCGTCGGGTTCGGTGCAGCGCAACAGCACCCGCTCGTACTTCGTGACGGTCCCCGCGGGCGCCAAGTCCCTGGAGGTCGCCATCGGCGGCCTGGCCGACAAGAGCCAGACCCGCTTCATCGGGATCCACCCGTACGGCGTTCCGGTCGAGGACACCGGCACCCCGTACTGCTACAGCAACTACCCGAACACCAACGGCTGCAAGCCCGACGTGCGCGCCTACACGGACCCGCAGGCCGGCGTGTGGGAGATCGAGGTCGAGTCGCGCCGTACGTCGCCGCTGCTCGACAACCCGTACAAGCTGAACGTCGAGGTGCTCGGCGCCGCGTTCGACCCGGCGGTCGTGACCGTTCCCGAGGCGAAGGTCGGCACCCCGGCCGCCGCCTCCTGGAAGGTGACGAACAACTTCGCCGCGCTGGACGGCACGCTGAAGGGCGGCCCGCTCGGTTCCTCGAAGAACGCGCGGCCGACCATCACCGAGGGCGTCACGCAGACCACCACGGTCGACGTGCCCGCGGGCGCCAAGTCGCTGAACGTCGCCATCGGCAACGTCTCGGACGCGGCCGCCGACCTCGACCTGACGGTGTACAACGCCGCGGGCACCCAGGTCGGGCAGTCCGCGGACGGCGACTCGGAGGAGGCGGTCTCCATCGCCTCGCCCGCCGCCGGTACGTACACCATCGAGGTCGTGGGCTACTCGGTCCCGTCGGGCTCGACGGCGTACGACTACCAGGACGTGTTCTTCTCGTCCACGCTCGGCCAGGTCACGGTCGACGAGTCGACGCCGGTCAAGCTCGCCACGGGCGGCACGGCGACGGTCTCCGGCTCGGTCACCGCCGCGGCCGCGGCGCCCGAGGGCCGGGAGTTCTTCGGCCAGGTCCAGCTGGTGAACGCGCGCGGCACGGTCGCGGGCCTCGGCAGCGTGAAGATCGAGAAGGTCACCCCGTAGTTCCTGCGGTGATCGGGGCGGGCGTCCGGGAACGGGCGCCCGCCCTTTCTCATGCGTGCCTGGACTTCCTTGCCGTTACTGGCACTTGATGCCCTTCGACTCGGGCAGCGCGTCGAGGATCGACTGCCGTTCGCGGGCGATGGGTTTCTCGCCCACGGTCCAGTGATCCGGGCCGGGAGCGTCGCGCATGATGGTGATCAGCGCGTGCTGGCCCTTGCGCAAGGGTGGCTGGAGCTCGTCGGCCACCACGAAGTTGACCTCGCCCGAGCCCTTCGCCGGCTTGTAGTAATGGCTGACGTCCAGGGTGACCCGGCTTTCGTCGTCGCCCGCCATCGGCTCGACTTCGGCGACAGTGCCCTCGACGACGAGCCGCGCGCAGGCGAGGTAGCCCGGGACGCCCACCGAGGCGCCTTTCGCGTCGCCGCTGCTGCTGTCCGCCTTGCTGCCGGCGTCGTCCGCCCCGCTCATGGCGTTGCTTCCGCCGGTCTGGGACAGCAGCCAGCCCATGCCGACGAGCGCCGCGGTGACACAGACCGCCACGAGCGCGCCCATGGCGAGGGCTAGGGGACGGCGGCCGCGCGTCCTCGGGGCGCCTGCCGGTCGGCGCGCCCGCCGCCTCGGTACCCGTACCGGTCCGGCCTCCTCCACCGGCTCCGCCAGCGCGTCCCCGAGAAGCGCCAGCTGCTCCCGCAGCAGCGCCACGTCCGCCACCGCCGCACGATGCTCGGTGGCGAACTCCGGGTCGTCGTGGGCTCCTTCGGGCAGCGGTTCGTCCGTGATCGCGGCCAGCAGCGCGTCCAGTGCCGCACTGTTCTCGTGTTCGGCCACGTCACACCACCTCGTCCTCGTGCAGGCGTTCGCGCAGTGCGCGGACCGCCGTGTGCAGCCTGCTCTTGACCGTGCCCTCCGGTATGCCGAGCTCCTCGGCGATCCCGCGCACCGGCAGGTCGGCGTAGAAGCGCAGCACGAGGACCTGGCGCTGGGCGTCGGGCAGCTCGTCCAGTCCCTGGGCGACAGCGAGCTGGAGCACGCTGGACTCCTCGCCGGAGGGGTGCGCCGGCTGGCGCAGCGAGGCCAGCCGCTCGCCGAGGCGCTCCTGGCGGCGTTTGGCCCGGTGCCAGTCCATCGCGAGGTTCGAGGCGACGACCGCCGCCCACGCGGACACGTCGCGCGGCGCCTCGTCGCCCTTCGCCGCCCGCTCCAGCAGCCGCAGCCTGACCTGCTGCACTCCGTCCGCCAGGTCGGTCTGGGGCATCCCGCCGAGCGCCAGCACCGCCCGCACCCGGCGTTCCTGGGCCGCGTCCAGGGGATCGTCCACCCCCGGGGTGTCCCCCTGGCCACGGCGCGCCTTTCTGCGCAGCACAGCCACCCCTCTCCTCGCCGCGTTTCCTTTACGACGCAGGACCGGGCGGAAACGTTCGCCGTAACGTACGTCACACCCCGGGGATGTCCTGTCCCACTCCTCGGGCTCCACGCCGAAAGGATTGGACAGGTGGGCCCGGGTGAGACGCATGATGGAAGAACCGAGCCAGGTAAAACGCAGGTATAGGGAGTCGCCGTGAAGGTCGGAATCGTCGGAGCCACCGGTCAGGTCGGCACGGTCATGCGCAGCATCCTCGTCGAGCGGAAGTTCCCGGTCGACGAGCTGCGCCTGTTCGCCTCGGCCCGCTCGGCGGGGACGGTCCTCGACGGTGTGACGGTGGAGGACGCCACCACGGCCGACTTCTCGGGCCTGGACATCGTGCTGTTCTCGGCGGGCGGCGCCACGTCGAAGGCGCTGGCCGAAAAGGTCGCCTCGCAGGGCGCGGTCGTGATCGACAACTCCTCCGCCTGGCGCCGCGACCCGGACGTGCCCCTGGTGGTGTCCGAGGTGAACCCGCACGCGATCGCCGACCGCCCCAAGGGCATCATCGCGAACCCGAACTGCACGACGATGGCCGCGATGCCGGTGCTGAAGCCGCTGCACGCGGAGGCGGGCCTCGAAGCGCTGGTCGTCGCCACCTACCAGGCCGTCTCCGGCTCTGGCCTCGCGGGCGTCGAGGAGCTCTTCGAGCAGATCAAGAAGGTCGGCGACGATGCGCCGAAGCTGACGCACGACGGTTCGGCGGCGGAGTTCCCCGCGCCGAACAAGTACGTCGCACCGATCGCGTACAACGTGCTTCCGCTGGCGGGCTCCATCGTGGACGACGGGCTGAACGAGACCGACGAGGAGCAGAAGCTCCGCAACGAGTCCCGCAAGATCCTGGAGATCCCGGCCCTCAAGGTCTCCGGCACCTGTGTCCGCGTCCCCGTGTTCACCGGTCACTCCCTGCAGGTCAACGCCCGCTTCGCGCGTCCGCTGAGCCCCGAGCGCGCGACCGAGATCCTCGCCGGGGCCGAGGGCGTCGTCGTCACGGACGTCCCGACCCCGCTCACGGCCGCCGGCCGCGACGAGTCCTTCGTCGGGCGCATCCGCCGCGACGAGACCGTCGAGAACGGTCTCGCCCTCTTCGTCTCGGACGACAACCTCCGCAAGGGCGCGGCGCTGAACGCGGTGCAGATCGCGGAGCTCGTCGCCAAGGAGCTGAAGGGCTAGGGGGTGTTTTAAAAGTCCCGCACAGCACCCACGGCGCCCAGGACCTTCAAAGCACCCCTAGGCGCTGGTTGCCCGGGGCCCCGCGCCCCTGCGCACCTCGAACTGGAAGCAGCCGTACTCGACGGCTCTGACGTGCACCAGGGCGACCTCCGGGTCGGCGAAGGCTTCCGCGAGGGCAGCGTCGAACCCGTCGGCGGCCGTCTCCGGTATTTCCAGGAGGCGGCCGCCGACTATGTGTCCCTCCGCGTTGTAGCGGCGCAGCGTGCGCAGGGCGCCGGGACGGCTGAAGGGGTAGTCGTCGGGGTCGGCGTCGGGCCCCTCGCACGGGTCGGCATGGATGAAGACCGGACCCTGCTCGTCGTACGCGCCCGGCTTGGCCCAGGTCTCGGCCGCCCAGCGGCGCAGCGGGGCGTACGAGACGAGGGCGATCTCGTCGCCGGCCTGGGCGGGTCGCAGGCAGCAGCGGAGCGGGCCGCCGCTCTCCGTGGCCGTGTACGCAACGCAGGGGCGGCCCGCGTCATCGGTGTCGCGAAGCTCCTTGAGAGCCGCCGGCGGGATCGGGAGTGCGGTGTGGTTGGTCATGGCTCCAGGCTCCTTCCGGCGGGTCGGCATTTCCGGCGGTATTCGGACGTCGCGTTCGACCGGGCCTGGTCGTTGCTCAGCCCTGGGCGGAGGCGGCCCGGGCGCGCTCCGGGTAGCGGGCGGTGAAGGAGGCGGCGACCGCGAAGCCGGCCACCTGGACGGGGATGGACACTCCGCTGCCGAGGTCGCCCGCGTACACGGCGGCCAGCGCTGCGGCGGTCACCGTGAAGGAGGCCGCCCAGAAGGCGGTGATCACCACGTTGATCCTGCGGAAGAGCGGGGTGTCCCAGACCTCGCGCGGGGCCTGCTTGCGGGCTATGCCGGTGGTGAAGGGGCGGCCCACGGCGAGCGTGGCCCAGGCGGTCACCGCCAGCCAGCCGAAGGAGAACGTGCCGCTGTAGTCCTGCAGACCACTGTCGGGGCGGGCGAAGGCGAAGGCGGTCAGGGCCGCGAAGTAGACGACGGTGCTGATCTCAAGGATCTTCGCACCGGCGGCCTCGCCCGCCTGGTGGTCCTTGAAGAGCAGCCAGGCACCGAGCGCGAGCCCCGTCAGCGCACCCCACTGCCAGCCGGCGGACGAGACGACGGCGAAGGCGATCCACGGGATGAAGCCGCGCAGGTAGTTCATGAGGGAGCTCCTAGATCAGGTCGGGCCGGGCCCGGCTGCACATTCCAAGTTCGACATGTCAAAATTAGAAGGTCCTGCATTGACGTGTCAAGAGTGGAAGGTAAAGTGGAGCCCATGAGTCTTCGCCATGCGGTTCTCGGGCTGCTCGCCGAAAAGCCGGCCAGCGGCTACGACCTGATGAAACTGTTCGAGTCCTCGCTGTCCAACGCCTGGCCCGCGACGCAGAGCCAGGTGTACGGGGAGCTGGGCAAGCTCACCGACGCCGGACTCATCGAGGTGGCCTCGGAAGGCCCTCGCGGGCGCAAGGAGTACGCCCTCACCGAGCCCGGCCTCACCGAGCTGCGGCACTGGCTCACCGATGTCGAGCCCACCCGGGTCAGACGCAGCGACGTCCTGCTGCGGGTCTTCTTCCTCGGTGTGCTCACCCCGCTGGAGGCCAAGGCCTACCTGGCCACCGAGGCCGCCCGCGCCGAGCGCCAGCACACGGGGCTCAGGGAGCTGGAGGCGTCGATCGACTGGGGCGACGACCCGATTTCGGTGCACGGGCGCCTCGCGCTGGAGTACGGGCTGCGGATCAGCGCCGCCCAGAAGGAGTGGGCCGACTGGGCCGCCGGGCAGCTGGAGACCCGCTGAGTGCGCCCGGGGCATAACCCCCTGCTCCGTGCTGCCCCGACATGGAAGGATGGCGCAACCGTCACATAACGAGGAGATGACAGGGTGCCTGGCACAAACCTGACCCGCGAAGAGGCACAGCAGCGGGCGAAGCTGCTCACCGTTGACTCGTACGAGATCGATCTCGACCTCTCCGGCGCGCAGGAGGGCGGCACCTACAGGTCCGTGACCACGGTGCGCTTCGACTCCGCCGAGACCGGCGCGGAGTCCTTCATCGACCTGGTGGCCCCGACCGTCCACGAGGTGACCCTGAACGGCGACCAGCTCCCGGTCGCCGAGGTCTTCAAGGACTCGCGGATCGCCCTTCCGGGGCTGCTGGAGGGCCGCAACGTCCTGCGTGTCGTGGCCGACGCCGCGTACACCAACACCGGCGAGGGGCTGCACCGGTTCGTCGACCCGGTCGACGAACAGGCGTATCTGTACACGCAGTTCGAGGTGCCCGACGCCCGCCGCGTCTTCGCGTCCTTCGAGCAGCCCGACCTGAAGGCCACCTTCCAGTTCACCGTCAAGGCGCCCACGGGGTGGACGGTGGTCTCGAACTCGCCGACGCCGGAGCCCAAGGACGACGTCTGGACGTTCGAGCCGACGCCGCGGATCTCGTCGTACATCACGGCGCTGATCGTCGGCCCGTACCACTCGGTGCACAGCGTGTACGAGAAGGACGGCCAGAGCGTGCCGCTGGGCATCTACTGCCGGCCCTCGCTCGCCGAGTTCCTGGACTCGGACGCGATCTTCGAGGTCACCCGGCAGGGCTTCGAGTGGTTCCAGGAGAAGTTCGACTACGCGTACCCGTTCGCCAAGTACGACCAGCTGTTCGTGCCGGAGTTCAACGCGGGCGCGATGGAGAACGCGGGCGCGGTGACCATCCGCGACCAGTACGTCTTCCGTTCGAAGGTCACGGACGCCGCGTACGAGGTGCGTGCGGAGACGATCCTGCACGAGCTGGCCCACATGTGGTTCGGCGACCTGGTGACCATGGAGTGGTGGAACGACCTCTGGCTGAACGAGTCGTTCGCCACGTACACCTCCATCGCCTGTCAGGCGTACGCGCCGAACTCGCGCTGGCCGCACTCGTGGACCACCTTCGCCAACTCCATGAAGACGTGGGCCTACCGGCAGGACCAGCTGCCGTCCACGCACCCGATCATGGCGGAGATCCGCGACCTGGACGACGTGCTCGTCAACTTCGACGGCATCACGTACGCCAAGGGCGCGAGCGTGCTCAAGCAGCTCGTCGCCTACGTCGGCATGGACGAGTTCTTCCGGGGCGTGCAGGCGTACTTCAAGGCGCACGCGTTCGGCAACACGCGCCTGTCCGACCTGCTGGGCGCGCTGGAGGAGACCTCCGGTCGCGACCTGACGACGTGGTCGCAGAAGTGGCTGCAGACGGCCGGCATCAATATCCTGCGCCCGGAGGTCACGACGGACGCGAACGGGGTCATCACCTCCTTCGCGATCCGCCAGGAGGCCCCCGCGCTGCCCACCGGCGCGAAGGGCGAGCCGACCCTGCGCCCGCACCGCATCGCTGTCGGCCTGTACGACCTCGACGACGACAGCGGCAAGCTGGTCCGCGACGACCGCATCGAGCTGGACGTCGACGGCGATCTGACGGCCGTACCGGAGCTGATCGGCAAGCGCCGCCCGGCCGTGTTCCTGCTCAACGACGACGACCTGTCGTACGCGAAGGTCCGTCTCGACGAGGACTCCCTCGCGTTCGTCACCGAGCACCTCGGCGACTTCGAGTCCTCGCTGCCGCGCGCCCTGTGCTGGGCGTCGGCGTGGGACATGACGCGCGACGCGGAACTCGCGACCCGCGACTACCTCTCGCTCGTCCTGTCCGGCATCGGCAAGGAGTCCGACATCGGTGTGGTGCAGTCGCTGCACCGCCAGGTGAAGCTGGCGATCGAGCTGTACGCCGACCCGACCGCGCGCGAGGCGCTGCTGAACCGCTGGACGGACGCCACGCTGGCCCACCTGCACTCGGCCGCCCCGGCCTCGGACCACCAGCTGGCCTGGGCACGCGCCTTCGCCGCCACGGCCCGTACGCCGGAGCAGCTGGACCTCCTGGAGAGCCTGCTGGAGGGCCGGGAGACCATCGAGGGCCTGGCCGTGGACACGGAGCTGCGCTGGGCGTTCGTGCAGCGGCTCGCCGCGGTCGGACGTTTCGACGAGGCGGAGATCGCCGCCGAGTACGAGCGCGACAGGACGGCGGCCGGTGAGCGCCACGCGGCGACCGCGCGGGCCGCCCGGCCGACGGAGGAGGCGAAGGCGGAGGCGTGGGCCTCGGTCGTCGAGTCCGACAAGCTGCCGAACGCCCTGCAGGAGGCGGTGATCGGCGGCTTCGTCCAGACCGGCCAGCGCGAGCTGCTCGCCCCGTACACGGACAAGTTCTTCGAGGTCGTCAAGGACATCTGGGACTCCCGCTCGCACGAGATCGCCCAGCAGATCGCCATCGGTCTCTACCCGGCGGTCCAGGTCTCCGCGGACACCCTCGCGAAGACCGACGCGTGGCTGGCCTCGGCCGAGCCCAGCGCGGCGCTGCGCCGGCTGATCTCGGAGTCCCGCTCGGGCGTGGAGCGGGCACTGAAGGCACAGGCGGCGGACGCGGCCGCGTAGTCGTCCCTACGGCCATGGGGGCGGGAGGGAGG